>CAYGTQ010000125.1:0-1743 GCA_964352915.1 uncultured Legionellales bacterium | reverse complement strand
TTCCTCATTTATCAGAATATTATCTTGCCATTTAAAATAATTCTGTAATTTTACTTAAGAAATCCGAGAGCCTGACGATAACCAGAGTAAGGGCGCAGTAATGCGCACATACTCAAGGAAGGTTGATGATTCATTATCAACCAACGAGGCATCAACAGACAGGGAGATAAAGTCATGTCCTTAACAATTAATACCAATATTGCTTCATTAAATGCTCAACGAAATTTGGCTAATTCACAAAATAGCTTAAACGTTTCTTTACAAAGATTATCCACAGGGTTGCGCATCAATAGTGCGCGAGATGATGCTGCTGGCCTTGCCATATCAGAAAGATTCACAGCTCAAATTCGTGGGCTAGGACAAGCGGTTCGAAATGCTAACGATGGTATCTCTTTGGTACAAACAGCTGAAGGTGCCATGGGTGAAAGCGTGAATGCACTGCATCGTATCCGTGAGCTGGCTGTACAGTCTGCTAACTCAACCAACAGTTCATCTGACAGACAAACCTTGAATGTGGAAGTGCAACAATTGATTTCAGAGGTGGATAGAATTGCCACCCAAACCACATTTAACAACAACAAAATATTAGCAAGCACCGGTGGCTTTTCAGCAACCTTCCAAATTGGTGGTAATGTTGGTGAAACAGTAGGTGTTAACATCACCGCCAGCCGTTCAACAGATTTAGGGGTGTCTTCTAATTTCTCAAACATCTCATCAGAAAATGATGCGACCTTTGCCACCAGGCTGAGAACACAATTTGTTGGAGCTTTAAGCTCATCAACTTTAAATGGTGCAACATTGACCGATGTAGCCACCAATCAAAATTCTATCAACAAAGTTAATTCGGTTAACAACAGTTCATCGGGGGCCAGTGCCTTTATCTATGGCAACAGTTTGGTGGGCACCGCTAACACCGCGAACGGTGCTGGTGCCACCAATTCTGGTGATATTGTTGTGAATGGTGTTGAGATTGGCTCAACCGCGGGTGGTACAGTCGCTCAAGTGGTTGCAGCCATTAACTTGAAGACAGCAGAGCATGGCGTCATAGCTGATGCTGCGGCTGGTGGTACGCTGGCGCTGTTCAATAGAGACGGCAGCTCCATCAATTTAACCGTCAAATCAGCCGATGCGGCTGCAGCTACAGGCTTTACCAATGGAACCACCTCAACCGTGGCGGCTGGTGCCAATGGTGCCATTGTGATGAATCATGATTTAAGTGTGGGCGCTTTGAATGTGAATGCAACAGCCACCGCTGGAGCCTTAGAGGGTTCGACTACGGATACGAGTATTGGTTTGACCAGCGTATCCTTGGCTTCTGTGGACATCAACACACAGGCTGGTGCCAACATCGCTATGCTGGTGTCTGATAGGGCCATCGATACCATCAACAACAACCGCTCTACTTTGGGTGCTGTGCAGAATCGTTTGGATTCTACCATTGCAGCGTTGAATTCAACTGTAGAGAATTTAAGCTCATCAAGAAGTCGAATTCAAGATGCTGACTTTGCAGCTGAAACAGCCATGCTGTCCAAAGCACAAATCTTACAACAGGCTGGGATATCTATTTTATCCCAGGCCAATGCTCTTTCTCAGAATGCTTTGTCTTTGCTACAAAATTAATGGAGCGACTCGTACCGGCTGGAACCACTCCAGCCGGGATTTTTTGACCATCGCTTATTTCATCCTATAATCTCTAGTATACCATCGCATCAACATACACCCTTAATATGTACAATTTCAAAC
>CAYGTQ010000124.1:0-1848 GCA_964352915.1 uncultured Legionellales bacterium | reverse complement strand
TAATATTTTACATGAACTTGTTCTCCCTGTTAGATTGTTTTCAATCGTTTGATAGGTATGCCTGAAAGTTACTCAATTAACTGAACCCTTCATAACAACCGAGATCGATAGCTTAGGAAACAACGCCGTGATGGTATGTTAAGTTTGGATAGCCTTCATGTGTAGAATTACTTTTAGTCATTATCAAGAAATGACCAGCTAAATGTCCCAACTGAAAGACAAAACCGAATTGATAGATTGCGCCAAGCTTGCCTTTCTGAACCAAGCTACATTTCTCAGATGAAATGCAAAATTCCTGATTGAATTTAACAGAAGTTATTTTCTGAAGGGTAATGACACAACCCCACATTATTTGGTAAAATTGATCATCGAATTGCACAAAAAGGTATGGTATGACATGTTTGCAACTTTAGAGGCCAATCTTTGCCAATGGGGGCTTAATCCTTTGTTGAGCCAAGGGCTGATCATTACAATTTTTCTGATTTTATTTGTCAGTGCTATTTTGGTGGTTGACCGCATGGCCGCCCATTACCTGTCCAAATGGATTGAACAGCTGCTCACGCGAGCAAATCAAGCATGGGGGCGCTCTATCGAGGAGCATAAAGTGGTGAGCCGGTTGGCTCATATTGCGCCTGTTTTGGTGATTCAATTTTTTACACCTATATTACTGACTTTAGGTGCTCCTGCCATTACTGTGGATTACATCAAGCGTTTGACCAGTATTTATGTGGTCTTGATCATCACATCCGTCATTTTTGCCATACTGAATACCATCCAGCATATTTATCAAAGCTTTGAAGTATCCAACAAGCACCCAATCAAAGGCTATCTGCAATTGGTGAAAATCATTGTATCAGCGTTGGCCACCATACTGGCCTTGGCATTTTTACTGGGTAAATCTCCTATAGCATTACTCACAGGTATTGGTGCTTTGACCGCAGTTATTTTACTGGTTTTCAAAGATACCTTGTTGGGGCTTATGGCAAGCATTGAATTAGCCATGCATGACATTGTAAGAATTGGTGATTGGATTGAAGTTCCGAGCTATAAAGCAGATGGTGATGTGATTGACATGACCTTAAACACAGTTAAGGTCCAAAACTTTGATAAAACCATCTCAACTATTCCTACCCATGCTTTGCTGTCTACCGCGGTAAAAAATTGGCGTGGTATGTACCAATCTGGTGGGCGTCGTATTAAGCGCTCGATAATTCTGGATGCTCTGGACATTAAATTTTTTGATAAAGAGCGGTTAAACCAGTTGAAGACAGAGGTTCCGGAATTAGCTTACATGATTGATGAACATCTTAAAAATGAAGGTCCATTTAAAAGAATCACCAACAATGATTTGTTCAGAGCGTACGTCCATGCGTATTTGGTACAACATCCTCAAATTGCCACAGAAGGCTTTACTTTGCTGGTCAGAGAGCTTGATCCCAGCGAGAATGGCTTGCCGGTGCAGCTGTACTGCTTTACCAAAGACACCAATTGGGGGCGTTATGAAGACATTCAAGCAGAAATCTTTGATCACCTATTTGCTATGCTGCCTTTGTTTTCTCTGAAAGCCTACCAACGCTCAAGCGACTTTAAAAAAGAAGCCGGGCCCTAAGTATTTAGTCCCATATTGTAATAATTTGGCTCAATATTAAATCTATCTGGCTCATTTTTACATACATTTCTGATAAATTCAAAAGAGGTGAGTCCTTTTAAAGCTTTAAGTCGTTTAGCAAAATTGTAAGCATCCACGAAATGTTGCAAGTGTTTTCTGAGTTGTTGATGGGTTTGGTAATAGAACTGATCTTACCCTGCTTTAGAGGACAGTAAATTGTTAAGATTTATGAACTTAAT
>CAYGTQ010000123.1:0-1923 GCA_964352915.1 uncultured Legionellales bacterium | reverse complement strand
TATCTATTTCATCGACTCAACCAACATCAAAGTCTGTCATGTCAAAAGAGCTTCTGATCTTGATCCGTTTTAGTGTAGTGTCAGTTAAGCCACGATGTCCTACCTAAAGTTTTGCTGCCTTCTTTCAAATTGATCAGGCGATAAATAGCCTAAAGTAGAATGAAGACGGCGTGGATTGTAAAACATTTGAATGTATTTGAACACCTCCGTTTTGGCTTGTTGTCTGGTGGTGTATTGCTGGTTGTAAATAAGCTCAACTTTCAAGCTGTGAAAGAAACTTTCGACCACCGCGTTGTCATAACAACAACCTTTTGCTGACATACTGCATTGTATGTCTGATTGCTTCAGTAAATTCTGAAAGTCGAAAGATGCATATTGTACACCTCTGTCTGAATGGTGAATCATAGATGGCGTAGGTTTTCGTTGTTGACAGGCCATCATCAAAGCATCACACACCAGTTGCCGAGTCATGGTCTTGTCCATAAACCAGCCCACCACTTTACGTGAATACAAGTCAATCACCACAGCCAGATACAACCAGCCTTGGGATGTGCCTACGTAGCTGATATCAGAAGCCCAGATGGTGTCAGGTTTCTCTACCTTAAAGTTCTGCTTGAGTAGGTATCAGCTACAGGCAGTTTATGTTTAGAATAAGTGGTGGCTTTAAAACGGCGCTTACCAGAAGCTTTGATACCATGGGCTTGCATCAAACGTATCACTCGCTTGCGGCTGATGGATTCGCCTTGACGTTTTAAAGCTTGATGGATTCTTGGTGAACCGTAGCTGCCATAAGCATCTTCATGAATGCTTTTAATTTTAGCCACAAGTATTTGGTCTTGAAGACTGTGCTTACTTTCTGGACGATGCTTCCAAGCATAATAACCACTGACAGAAACCCTTAATACCTGACAAAGCTCTGTCACAGAGTAATCATTCGATAACGATTCTATCAACGGGTATTTTACTCGCGGTGCTCTGCAAAATACCCCAATGCCTTTTTTATGATATCCCGCTCTCTTTTTACCCGCTCCAATTCTTTTTTAAGTGCATTAAAAGCTGCGCTATCTGACGACTGGCGACCATGCCCGGGGAAATATCCTCTGGATTCTGTTGCTGTCTGTATTCTCTCACCCAACGATTTAACGTGCTACCGCCTACTCCTAAATTCACCGCTATCTGAGCAACAGGCTTCTCTCCCTCCAAAGCTAACTTAACTGCCTCCACCTTGAATTCTTGATTAAATATTCGCCTCTTGACTGATTTCTCTTCCATCTCTTGCCTCTCTATGTTTGCTCATTATTTTAACATAAAGGCTTAACTCTCTCTCCACTTTTTCGGATCAAGATCATTCTTCACACAAAGTATTTAAAGGCTTGGCTAAAAAATCTCGTTCAACCATGGGGTGGTACTATGGGTTTAAGCTACATATATTGATTAATGACCTCGGTGAGTTGATGGCTTTTAAGCTCAATCAATCTACCACGGATGACCGAAAACCTGTACCTGCTTAACTCAAGGACTCTGCGGCAAGTTAATCGGTGACAAAGGCTACCTATCCAAAAAGCTCTTTGAACAATTGTACCAACAAGGGTTACAGCTCATCACCAAAATTAAGAAAAATATGAAAAACCAGCTCATGCCCGTCATTGACAAGCTATTACTGAGGAAAAGAGCCATCGTTGAGTCTGTCTTTGACCAACTTAAAAATATACCGCAAATTGAACATTCAAGGCACCGTTCTCCTACCAATTTTATTGTCAATCTCATGCCTGGTTTAGCCGCTTATACGCTACAACCTAAAAAACCTTCTATGCATAACAGTAATCATATATGCATCGCTTGAATTTAAAACCTTATACCGGACTCACGTTGAATAAGTGTTTTTTAGTGAACAATATTTCACCGACATATTGAGGTGAAGGT
>CAYGTQ010000122.1:0-1953 GCA_964352915.1 uncultured Legionellales bacterium | reverse complement strand
CCGCCCTGGCAAATGCCACTAAGACGGTCGGTCTAATCGATTCAAACCAAAATTTACTCCCTGTTGTGGACGAAATCGTGAGCGGTCAAGCTGACATCAGCTGGAACCCGGGTCACTTGAATGCAAAAGCCTTCCGTCAACTGAAGCAAGGCAAGCATTCTATCGAGGCAACTTTGGATCTACACGGCAATACCCAACAACAAGCTTATGTACGCTTGCGCTCCTTTATTGAAGAAAGTGCACAAAAAAATTTCTGCGTAGTGCTGGTTATACATGGTAAAGGGCGGAATTTAGACAATGCCCCCCCTCTAAAGAACCTGGTATTTCATAGCCTTAAAAAATCTAATTTTGTACTAGCTCTCTGCTCAGCACAAATTAACCACGGTGGCACAGGGGCTCTCTATGTTAAATTACGTAAGCTCAAGATGTAACTCCCTACCAATTAGTTTGTAAATACAGTATAGTAGCGCAAACAACTCACATTAAGCATGAATAATGAAAACCATTATTATAGGGATCGCAGGACCATCTGCTTCAGGAAAAAGTCTACTGGCCAATACCATTGTTGATGAGCTAGGCACATCGCAAGTGGCTGTCATTTCAGAAGATTGTTACTACAAAGATCATAGCCACATGACCTATGAAGAACGGTGTGAGATCAACTACGATCATCCAGATTCGCTCGATCATGATCTGCTCTATTCTCAGCTGCAACTGCTGCAGCAAGGCAAAATGGTCGAAGTGCCACAATACGATCATAGTAAACATGAGCGCATTGCCAAAACACGCACCATCGGCAAACATGCTATCATCGTTCTTGAAGGTATTTTATTGTTTGTAGAGCACCGCCTACGCGAACTGATGGACATTCGTATTTTTATGGAAAGCCCGCTTGATATTTGCCTGAGCCGACGACTAAAACGAGATGTTTTAGAAAGACAGCGCACGTTTAAATCTGTATTGTCACAATACGAAGCTACTGTACGCCCTATGTACCTACAATTTATCGAACCTTCAAAAAGATATGCTCATATCATTGTGCCTCAAGGCGGTGCTAATAGAATAGCTATTGATGTAATTAAAGCAAAAATGAAAGAACTACTAGGAGACTTTAACAATGGAACTACTTAAGGGTAAACGCGCACTTATCGTAGGCCTAGCCAACCACCGCTCTATTGCTTACGGCATTGGCAGTGTTTTTCATCAGTATGGCGCTGAGCTTGCCTTAACTTATCAAAACGACAAATTAAAAGAAAGGGTGGAAGAAGCCGCTTCCAAATGGCAGAGCCAACTGACCTTCCCTTGCGATGTCAGCAGCGATGACTCCATCCAAACTATGTTCAAAGATTTGAAGCAACACTGGGATAGCATTGATATCATTATTCACTCAGTAGCTTTTGCTCCGGGAGAATTGCTGCAAGGTGATTTTACGGATGTAACCACGCGCGCTGGATTTAATACAGCCCATGAAATCAGCAGTTACAGCTTCACAGCTCTTGCTCGCGAAGCTCGTCACCTTCTAAATCCTGACAGCGCCCTTTTGACTCTGACCTACCTGGGTGCTGAGCGCGTTGCTCCTAACTACAATGTTATGGGACTTGCTAAAGCAAGTCTTGAAGCCAACGTGCGCTACCTCGCTCACAGCCTGGGGCCACAAAAAATACGTGTTAACGGCATTTCAGCCGGGCCAGTAAAAACATTGGCAGCCTCAGGCATTCAGAGCTTTCGAAAGATGCTTAAGCTTAATGAGCGCATGTCACCGCTGAAAGCCAATGTCACACCTGAACAAATTGGCCAGGCAGCAGCTTTTTTATGTTCAGGCATGGCATCAGGTATCACAGGTGAAATTTTGCATGTGGACTGTGGCTTTAACACCACAGCTATGGCTGGAGAATTGGAGTGATCTACTCCCGCCGCTAAATTGCGATAGCAATTCTAACGGGGGCTTCTTGT
>CAYGTQ010000121.1:0-2042 GCA_964352915.1 uncultured Legionellales bacterium | reverse complement strand
ATCGTCCCTACATTGATATGTAGCTTCGTTCTTTGAAATTTTTCCTTTGCCATGGTCTATATACCCTCTAATTACCCTTAAAATCCCCTATGACTTGCCTTTAATAACGGCGTCAGCCACATTGCTGGGGGCCTCATGATATTTCTTAAACTCCATCGAATAAGTTGCACGGCCTTGCGTGCTGGAACGTAAATCAGTCGCGTAACCAAACATTTCAGACAAAGGCACCTCAACTTTGACAAGCTTGCCGGCAGGCACTTCATCCATACCTTGAATGATACCACGACGACGGTTTAAGTCGCCCACAACATCACCCATGTAATCTTCAGGTGTCACGACTTCAACCTGCATGATAGGCTCTAAAATAACCGGAGAGGCATTAAGCGCACCTGCTTTAAAACACTGCGAACCGGCAATCTTGAACGCCATCTCACTGGAATCCACCTCATGGTAAGACCCATCATACAATGTGACCTGGACATCCACCACAGGATAGCCAGCTAATATACCATTTTCTATCTGCTGCTGAATACCTTTATCCACTGCAGGTATGTATTCTTTAGGAATCACACCACCTACGATTTTATTGATAAATTCATAGCCGGCACCTGATTCTCTTGGCTCAATACGCAACCAAACATGTCCAAATTGACCACGACCACCTGATTGACGCACAAATTTACCTTCCTGCTCAACCATCTTACGGATAGTTTCTCTGTAAGCCACCTGGGGCTTGCCAACATTCGCCTCTACACTGAATTCTCTCTTCATCCGGTCAACGATGATCTCCAAATGAAGTTCACCCATGCCAGCAATGATGGTCTGTCCTGACTCTTCATCGGTGTGCACCTTGAAAGAAGGATCTTCTTGGGCAAGCTTATTAAGAGCAATACCCATTTTTTCCTGGTCAGCCTTGGTCTTAGGCTCAACAGCTACAGAAATAACAGGCTCAGGAAACTCCATGCTCTCAAGAACCACCTTATTGTCTTTATCACATAAAGTGTCACCTGTGGTCACTGATTTCAAGCCAACAGCGGCAGCAATATCCCCCGCATAAACTTCTTTGAGCTCTTGGCGCTCATTCGAGTGCATTTGTAAAATACGACCGATACGCTCACGCTTATCTTTGGTTGCATTATAAACAGTATCACCTGCGCGCAGCACACCAGAATAAACTCGCAGATAGGTCAGTGAACCCACAAAAGGGTCGGTAGCAATTTTAAAGCCTAAAGCAGAAAAAGGTTCGTCGTCAGAAGCCGATCGTATAATCTCAAGCTCTGAATCTTCAGTACTCATACCTTTGATAGGTGGTACATCCGACGGTGATGGCATGAAATCAATCACAGCATCCAAAACTGCCTGTACACCTTTATTTTTAAAGGCTGAACCGCAAAATACTGGCACAATTTCATTGGCAATGGTCTGAGCACGAATACCTTGCTTAATCTCTTCTTCAGTCAAAGTATCGTTTTCAAGATATTTTTCCATCAGCTCTTCTGAGGCAGCAGCGGCTGTTTCCAGCATTTTTTCTCGCCACTCCTGGCACAAATCCTGCAGCTCCTCTGGAATGTCTTGCAACTGAAAACGCATACCAGCACTTTCGTCATCCCAAATCACAGCTTTCATACGAACCAGGTCAACCACACCCTGGAAATTTTCTTCAGCACCAATAGGGATCTGCATAGCGATGGGTGTGGCACCCAAGCGTTTGCTGATTTGCTCGATGACACGCAAAAAATTAGCACCCATACGGTCCATTTTATTGACAAAAGCCATACGTGGTACAGAGTACTTATTGGCTTGACGCCACACAGTTTCTGACTGCGGCTCAACACCTGATACAGCACAAAAAACACAGACAGCACCATCTAACACGCGCAATGATCGCTCTACTTCAATGGTAAAATCTACGTGACCAGGGGTGTCGATGATATTGATACGATGCTCTGGATATTGACCATCCATACCTTTCCAGAAACAAGTGGTGGCAGCTGAAGTAATGGTAATACCACGCTCTTGCTCCTGCTCCATCCAATCCATGG
>CAYGTQ010000120.1:0-2258 GCA_964352915.1 uncultured Legionellales bacterium | reverse complement strand
AATCAATTTTAACTCAATTTGATTCGAGTGTCAGATTAAATCGGAACTTTTACATATCAGTGAAGATGGCGATCCCAAATTAAATGATTTGCTTCATCTGATGTTATCTGATGTGGAAAGCTGTCGCAGACCTGACAGCAGCCATGAATCAACACCTACATTATGACTGGGCATTAGCACTTATGTTGCACAGGTAAAAAACTGATTTTATCATATAGAGCAGTCATTACCATTTTTCATATAATTAATAAGTCACGACAAAAAATATCGTGACTTATTTTTTTACACGCGTGCCCGAACACAGATACTCTAGCCAAATACAGCTTCTTCAGATAAGCCATACTTTTCAAAAATTTTTCTCAGGGCTCTTAAACCTTCGACTTGAATTTGGCGAACTCTTTCACGAGTCAATCCGATCTCTTTCCCTACTTCTTCCAAGGTGGTTTTTTCATAGCCTTGCAAGCCAAATCGACGAGCAATCACATCGCGTTGATTATGGCTTAATTCATTAAGCCAATGCTCAATGTTTTCTTTTAAATTTTCATCAGTCAATTGTTCCGCAGGATCGGTGTTACGCTCATCGGCAATGGTATCTAATAAAGATTTCGAGTTATCAAAGCCTAAAGGGGAATCTACTGAACTCATTTTTTCGTTTAAGCCCAACATTCTTTTGACATCGCTGATAGGTTTATCCAACATCTCAGCAATTTCTTCTGCAGTAGGCTCATGATCGAGTGTTTGTGTCAGCTGTCTGGCTGCTCGAAGATAAACATTTAATTCTTTGACAACATGTATGGGCAGGCGAATGGTGCGAGTCTGATTCATGATTGCCCGCTCAATGGTTTGGCGGATCCACCAAGTTGCATAAGTAGACAAGCGAAACCCTCGCTCAGGATCGAATTTTTCAACAGCACGCATTAAACCCAAATTGCCTTCTTCAATTAAATCCAGAAGAGCCAAACCTCTGTTTAAATAGCGTCGTGAAATTTTAACTACCAATCGTAAATTGCATTCAATCATGTATTGGCGTGCATCGTTATCACCTTTTAAAGCGTTGCGAGCATAATAAACTTCTTCTTCTGCTGTCAACAAAGGGGAGAAGCCGATTTCACTTAAGTAAAGTTGAGTGGCATCCATCAATTGGCTGTATTTTTTGCCGCTGGTATCTGATTCGCTACTCTCAGCTTCTGCTTCACTGACCTCTACTTCTGCTAATTCGTTGTCTAAAGGCTCAGTGACTCCTGCAACCTTATGTTCATTCCATTGATCAAGCATATAACCTCCTGTTATGCGAACTTCATATCCTAATTAATTAAAGCACAAAATACGTTAAGTTGTTGACGTCCTCCTTATTAAGACATTGACGGTAAAAAACGTAAGGGATCCACTGGTTTACCTGCACGTCTTATCTCAAAATGCAGGCGCCCGCGCCCCTTTTTCCAATGACCAAGACTTGCGATGCGTTGTCCCTGCTTCACACGCTGGCCCTCTCTAACCCATAAGCGCTCATTATGCCCATAAGCGCTAAAATATTCATCATTATGTTTAACTATAATCAAATTGCCGTAGCCTCTAATGCCATCCCCGCTGTAGGCTATAACACCCGCCGCAGAAGCATAGACAGGAGCGCCTTTAAGGGCACTCAAATCAATACCTTTGTTCCGTTTCAATGAGAATGTGCTGATAATTTTCGCATGCGCCAAAGGCCATTGCCAACGACTCACGGGGTATAAAGTCACAGGTGAAGGGGGTATCTTAAACTTCGTTGGTGGGGTTGTATGAAATTCGTTTTTTACTGAGAGCTCTGCGGATGGAAGGGGCAGCTGCTGCGCTGTGATTGTGATCTCTTTAGACTTTGGCAAGTGCAGCTGTTGTCCTATTCTAAGCTCATAAGGAGCTTGCAAACGATTGTATGCAGCTAAATCACGGTAATCAAGATCGTAGCGCCACGCAATAGCATAAAGGGTTTCTTTACGAGACACTGTATGTACATTGTTCTGTGCCTGGTGGTGAAACCATGCATCATTCACCGGTGCTGGATCATCCCTATACATACAAGATGTCATGCAACACAGAATAGGCAACAAACTTATCTGAAGCCAGATCTTCAATTGACCTCTATCCTTGGAGACTTGATTATATTTCAAGAAAAAGTACCTGCTCATCTAACACTAAGTTATTGATACTTCACTACAACATACATGAGTGCAAAAAGAAAAACAAGCGACCAACCTAAAATGTCAATATAGCGCCATATA
>CAYGTQ010000119.1:0-2261 GCA_964352915.1 uncultured Legionellales bacterium | reverse complement strand
CCGATGGCCAAGCTTGCCATCCCATTTTAACCTTAACAGTTCTCTTAATTTCAACCGCAAAGCGAGAATCTCGGGGGCTTGCCCCCGAGAGGGATAGCGTATAATGGGCCTTTGGCCCATTATAGGTATTCTTCTTATGGAATTACGAAGAAACAGTCATCATGTCTATCGTTTGATGTATCATTTCGTATGGATCCCTAAATATCGTCATAAAGTATTTAAGGAGCCTTATCGCAGTACACTAAAAAATATTATTGAAAAAATTACCTACGATTATAATCTTGAATTGGTAGAGCTGGAAATACCCGTTGATCATGTGCACATGGTGATGAGAGGTACCCCAAGCATGTCGCCTTCGAATGTGATGCAAATTATCAAAAGCATATCAGCTAGAGAGTTTTTCAGGTTATATCCAAGTATCCGAAAGAAATATTTTTGGGGTGGTAAGTTATGGACACAGAGCTATTTCGTTGAAACCATCGGCAACGCAAATGAGGAAATTATACGTCAGTATGTCAAAAACCAACTTAACGCAATGGATAAGCTAGAGGTTCGAGCCAAGCAGCTGGCACTCTTCTAAAACTCGGTCGCTTGCGGCCGAGTTGTTTATCATAGATACTCTCCTTTGACTCATAGCAGACTGTCCTTCTTGATTACAAAAAGAACAAATTAAACCTATCAAAGCAGGAAATAAAGATTCTGTGAAGTTCTGCGATCTCAATTATTAGATGTCGATCACCTAATATTCAAATCACACAAAACTGTTCGACATCATAATTATTATCATCTCGATCACTTCCACATTGACCGATCGACATCATAATTTTCGGGGATCGACATCGCAAGAATATGCAAAGAGAACAAACGACTGACGTTGCTGTTATCAAGTCCAATACAATAACCTATGAACTCATGGGTCACATAAGTGCGGTAATACACCAACAACGCCACCAGCTTATCTTCTGTGGCAGCTAATTTACGGGGACGCCTTCTAATGCCAAACTCTTTTTCCAGCAAAGGCGATAGCTTAACCACCAAAATATCAAATTCAGCAACACTCAAGCCCAGCAACAAACGAAACACCCGTGGTTTCTGACTTAAGTTTGCATAACTTAGAAGCATCTCATTCCTCCTTGAATCATGCAGCGTACGCATTTTATACAAAATATCAAGGCAAGGCTAATTTCGCAGAAGCTCTATGGATTGTTTTTTCTGTACGATAGATATGCACCAAAGTGTTATCCATGGTTTGGTTGTCTTGATAGGCCATGCCAATTTTTTCAGCAACACGGCTTGATGCATGGTTTTGTGGATGGATGATGGCAATGAGTTCCTGTAATTGGTGGATATCAAAAGCATTTTTTTTGATAATCTGTGCAGCTTCTGTGGCATAACCTTGGCCCCAATAAGCTTTGTCCAGGCGATAACCCAGCTCTGTCTGGGTTTGCTGTTTGATATTTTGTACCAACAAACCGCAAAATCCAACCAGAGTGGAAGGTGAGCTTTGTAGACATAGTGACCAAACCCCATAGCCATAATGGTCATGATGGCTTATCCAACTTTGTAGTCGCCGTCTGGACTCTTGGGGCGAATAAGTACCCCCAAGTACGTAACGCATGACGTCTTGATCAGCGCATATTTTCGCAAGCGCTCTGTGATCACTTAAAGCTACAGGCTTTAAGAGGAGTCGTCTTGTTTGTAACTGCAAAACAAACACTCAATAAATCGTTTCAATACCAATAAGTATAGACCAAATGGGTTGAAGTGAAGGTGAGGTGAGGTTATTAAAAACAATGAGTTAGGCTATGTAAGCTTTTTATTGTTTTCTAGGTTTGGTGTATGAAAATCGAACGAAATGGCTTAGGCGATTGGAGGATTTCGCAAGAAATCCTCCAATCTAAGAGAGTATTTGACCGGACTCTCAAGAGCAATGTTAACAAAAATTGCGCCTCATGTCACGTTTTTTTCTAAAATATGGACTTGTATGTTGCAAAGGCTTAATAAAGTAAGCTCGACTTTGTGAAGCTGGGGCGGTGGTATCGTATGTGGACTTGTATGGCAGAAGTTTCATCATTTACTTACACAACTCGCTGTTTCTAAACATACTTTTAACACCATTTAACCTTGAGGGGATGCTTGAGAGCAAACAGTCATCGACACTTACTCAAGAGTAGCTTTTGCTCAGCTGTATACTGAGAAAACGGCCACCACAGCAGCGCACATCCTCAATGACAGCGTCATCCCCTGGTTTGATGAACAAC
>CAYGTQ010000118.1:0-2267 GCA_964352915.1 uncultured Legionellales bacterium | reverse complement strand
GCGTACCATGCAAGGTCAATTTAATTCCCTTCAATCCTTTTCCGGGAGCCCCTTACATCTGTTCTTCAGAGAAGCGTATCACACGTTTTCAGCGTCATTTGATGGACGCTGGTTTTATCACTACAGTTCGGCGCACACGTGGCGGTGATATTGATGCTGCTTGTGGGCAGTTGGCAGGGCAGGTGCTTGATAAAACGAAGCGCTCACAGCGCTATCAACAGCAATTGCTGGCCTCCAACTCAAAACCATCGCTTAGTGGTTCGCTAGCAGGGAGAACGTAGCCGTGCTTAAGCAAGTGCACCTATTTTTTATGGCTGTCTTTTGGTTGCTTTTATGGGGATGCAGTTCTCATGAGGCAACACCTGAAGGTAGTATGAAGAATCTGATCAATGCCTCTAAATATAATACCAAGTTGGGTGTTTCTTATTTACAACGAGGAAACTTAGAGCGCTCTAAACAAAAAATTCTATCTGCTCTTCAACAGGATCCTCGTTCTTATGAAGCGCATTTGGCTATGGCTTATTACTGGGAATATACGGGTGATTTGGCGCAAGCAGAACAATCATATCGCCGCGCTTTACGACTTGCTCGTCGCAAAGGAGAGGTGCATAACAATTATGGTGCTTTTCAGTGCAAGCAAAAAAATTATCGTGAGGCCGATCGATCTTTTCAGCGTGCTATGGCAGATAATTCCTATGTAAAATTAGCTGAAGTCTATGAGAATGCAGGTTATTGTGCGCAGTTGGCTGGTTGGCTTGACAAGGCTCATCGATATTTTTTGAGAGCTGTGAACATTGATGAAAGGCGCGCAAAAGGTTGGTTGGGCCTTGCAGAATGGGCTTTAGCAACCAAGCAGCCTTCTAAGGCAGATCTTTATTTACATCGCTATGAGCAAAATGCGTCAATAACAGCAGGTAGTACTTGGCTTGGGTATCAAATTTCCAAGCAACTAGGGAAGCGCCAGTCGGCAGATAAATACCAGGCGTTGTTGAAGAAGCAATTTGCAAACTCTGATGAATACCAGCAATTTCAAAGGATGAGACGAACATGAGCCACGATACAAAAGAGCATGATAAGCTATTAAGTTTAGGTGATAGCTTCAAGCATGCGAGACAAGCTGCTAAGTTAAGCATAGAAGATGTGGCCCAAAAACTTCATTTAACCACAAGCATAATTACGTCTATTGAGGACAATAGCTATGGTGTGCTTAGGCATTTAGTTTTTATACGAGGTTATATTCGTTCTTATGCAAAACTCTTAAATTTACCTTCTGATCCTTTGATTGCTCAGTTTAATGCATTGCCTGATGTTCAAGCATATGAACAAGCAGAGAAAGAGCATGCATTGCAAAATGTTATTCAAGCCGAGCAGTCAGCGTCACGCTTAATTCCTGTTGGATGGCTGACCACATTGTTTTTACTATCTGCTATTTTATTAGCAGGTATGTGGTGGCATTTGCAGGAGAAGCAATTACCACAAAACATGTTGTTGTTGCCAGAAAAGATAGTGCAAAAATCCATACCTTCAGAAGCGTTGCCTCAGATGAATGCTGAGTCAAGTCAGAAGCCTAAGAAGCCAGCTGATGTTGCTAAAGGGAAAAGCTACAGTGATAAAGGTGAAGATGACAGCTTTTCTTTGGAGCGTTCTTAATTTCAGCTACAAGGGTGTTTATTGATTTTTATCGAGCTTGGCTCGTTAACCTCAATGTAAGTGCAGCATATGAGCATGTTTGCATGAGCTTGCTCTAAGTTGAGAGTTGTGAAGAGATTTTAGCCACAAAGTTGCCCCAGTGTTATGACACTAATATAATTAGCGCAATATTTCATGTTTGCGAGCAAAAAATGAAGAAATTCGCAGTCGCGCTGGTTTGCTTATACCCGATTTTATTATATGCGGCTCCCTATAAAAGGAAACGTACTCTCGAAGAAGTAAGGCAGTTTTTCAATAATTCAGCGACAGAGTTGTTAAGCAGCAGCACAGAAAGTAAAGACAGCGACGACGATGAAGTTTTAGATAAAGTTAGACTGGGGCGCTTTTTTCGAATAGGCACTGTGGAATTTATAGGAAAAATTGAACATGGAAAACTTACACAAACTCAGGCAACTCAAGCATTAGATACAAGAGTTACTGTATCTTTAGATGGAAGAAGGGCGAAAGGCTTACAGACATCTACTAAATATAAAATTACTTTTTTGTATCCAGAGAGCAGTAGCTGAGAGATCGTCACATAATTTTAAAATAAAAAGACAGGCTTGTAAGCCATTAAT
>CAYGTQ010000117.1:0-2275 GCA_964352915.1 uncultured Legionellales bacterium | reverse complement strand
CGGAGGCAAAAAGTAAATGCTCTCATTAACCTCTTTGATGCGAAAATTATTGTCATTGCCAATGCGCGATTGGCTCTGTTGCAAAAAGAGCAAGTGAGGGAAAATGCACAGATGTCTTCATAATTTGGTCAGCCTAAACGTTGGTAAAAACACAGTTGATTCAGAACTTAAATTAACTCTAAAGGGGCGGTATTTGGCCTTAATCACAGCTCTAGATAATCAAACTCAGGACGATACCATCGACCCAATTGAACAAAGCTAGGCTTAATTTATTGAATGGGTCAATGTATAACGAACTTGTAAAATAATGGGCCTATCGAGAGATGCTTTCTATCCATATAGCGGCAGAATGTGGTGTGGAAGCTCTACTACTGAATGCAGGCAAGAAGCTTGCTGTAGACTATATAACCATGAACCCTATACAGAAATTCTCACACAGAGCAGGATGTTGCACTGCTCTGTGTGAAGTTAGTCATTAAGCAGCTTTCTTTGCAGATTTTTTGGCTATAGTTTTTTTCACAGCATTTTTAACGGACTTAGCTTTTTTAACCACGGCTTTTTTGGGAGCTTTGGCTTTTTTGGCTGCAGGGGCCGCTTTCCCTAAGCTTTTGAATAGCGTGCCCAGTGCCTTATTAGATGCGGTGAGCTCTTTGGCCATTTTAGCCAACGCTTGACTTAAATCCTTGGCTTTTTTGGCGGCTGCATTTTGCTCTTTAATAGCAGCTGCAATAATTTTTTTAGGCATATTTGTTTCCTTTTTGTTAAAACAACATGCAGAGTATAGCAACAGATGGATGATTAAGAAACTTTTTAATAATAGCAGCTATGGGTTCTTTGATAAGCAAGCTTATTCAAAGGGCTTATGCTTCTGTAAAGTCATCGCAGTGATGTTGCATGACTCGTCCACCATGCTTTAATGACCTACCAAATCAGCGCTCAACTACCTAACCACTGAGCAAATTTTTCTGAATAATATGTAAGAGAGGTTGTTTAATGACCGTGATGGTCTTGGGGCGCTTGGCGAGGTGAATGAAGATGTTTTGGAGCTTTGCCTTAGCGTGATACAAAATATTCATGTCAAGCAACTGCATCTCTAACACGGCATCTTCAGAACAAGTAAATTTAGCATAGGCTATGCCATGAGATTAGCCCTTTCAGTTCTCAAAATTTGTAAAGGTTCCAATGCCAAAAGGCAACATAAGCTTGCCTGCAACATCTTTGGCGTGAGGTTATTTTACCTCTTTTGTTGATCTATAGAAAAACGACTTATTTATGTCATAAACACGTACAAAAATTTTATAATCTCAGGCAAGGCACAAAAGCCTTGGCTGAGTTTTCTCAAAAAACACAATGACTTCAACAGATACCAATACACATAAATCAAATCATACTTCTCAAGCTGAATTTTTTTCTTGATTATTCTCTTCCTCAGCCAATTCATCCAAAGCAGCCTTAGCCCATCTATCTAAAGATGGCATAAACCCATGCATACTCGGCACCAATCGTCTTGCAGCTAAGAGCTGATGTTTCATTTCTTGTGTGAGCTCACCATATTGCATTACCGCTCGCGCCAAAATTTCGGGTTTAGAAAACCCTTCTCCCCAAGCTTCTTCTATTTTTTCTCCTTCAGAGCATAATCGATAATATTGACTGGTCGCTGTCGCTGCATAGGCTGTGTGGTTGATGATGGCACAGAAAAAAACATGGCACAGTGCATTAATTCTTTCCTGTGATAATTCAGGCAAATGAATCAGCGTACCACCACCAAAAGTATCTGCATGTTCTAAGAACTGACACTGAGCACAAAGAACACAAGCACACACCATGTTGTTCATTTTATTATGACCTTCGCCATATTCACCATTGATGTTTAAGACCGTCATATCCACATGTGCTTGAAAGGCGCAGTACTGACAAGTATGGTCGTAACGGTCAAATATTTTCTCCCGAAAAGATGCAAACCTTGAATCTTTCTCTCGACGAAAATAATGTTGATAACCTTCTGGGTTAATATTCAACGTTAAAGGCAACATGCCAATCTCCTTGTTATCCTATCAATTTCATCATCATCCTTCTGTTGAATCACGATGCCCACCGCTTTGCACCGAAGAGGCTGAAGGCGCTGAAGGACTGCTGTCGGTCGAGCCACCTGTTGAGCCACTTGAGCCGCCCCCTCTGCCTCCTGATGATGTCGCTGACACAGATGCAGGAGATTTAGATGACGAAGATTGTGAACCACTACCAGGCGTCGATGAACTGGAGCCCCCTCCAGGTG
>CAYGTQ010000116.1:0-2430 GCA_964352915.1 uncultured Legionellales bacterium | reverse complement strand
ATTGGCTAGTTGAATGTGCTCTTTAGAAACATCGTATTGCTTTGAAATTTCTTCTTGAAGTAGTGTTTTATCACCTAATTCTGCATCCACTTGAGACGGCGTTTTACCTTTCAGAGCACCGTGTGGGCGCTGCCAGTTATAGTAAAATTGCCAATAACCTAATTCTTCTCTCAGGCTCTCAAAACAGCCTAAATCAACTGTTGGATAGAATTCCTCCAAATCGGTTTTCTGTGAGCGCTCTACTTTTCCGTTTAAGTGCGGAGAAGCAGGTTTAACAGGTCTAAATTTGATGCCGTAATCCATGAGACGCTGTTGAACTTTTTGGGCAAAGAACTCAAGCCCACGATCACTTGTGTATTTGCTTTGTGGGGCATTTAATGTTCTCCTTATCGTGAAACAGTTTAACATTTTCCTGTCCAATAAACTGAGGAGGATCAGTTTCCATTGGAAGGGATTCTGCTGGTTTTTGTATTTTTTAACCATCCTCAAGGCCTATGTGTCACAATTGAACGATAGTTCAACTGATCTCCATTTTTTGCAACAGTGCCCTGCTGAGCTCCATGGATTTATCTGCAGACTTAACCTGTATCATCTGACGCAATCAGCTTTACCCAGAAAACACGCCAATAAATCACCTTTCTACCATCCCTTAGGTTGGAAAAATTCAGTTAATACCACACATATTTATCAATCTCATAGCTCCAAGAAATCCTTTGCTTTATACTGAGTGAAACTATTGTAAGAGGTGGTGATGGATCCTTTGTTGATGATTGTACTGGACGGCTGGGGCCATGGGGCACCCTCTGAACACAATGCCATTTTCCAGGCTCACACACCCAACTGGGATACATGGTGGTCAACGCGCCCACATGCATTGCTTTCAGGCAGCGGTCTTGATGTGGGTCTGCCTAAGGGACAAATGGGCAACTCCGAAGTGGGCCACATGCACCTCGGTGCCGGACGAATCGTGCCTCAGGCGCTGGATACCATCAGTCAAGCCATCGCACAGGATGGTTTACGTCAGCATGCTGTATTGAAAAAAGCTTTCATAAAAAAAAAT
The DNA here is from genome assembly GCA_964352915.1 of uncultured Legionellales bacterium. Classification (GTDB taxonomy): domain Bacteria; phylum Pseudomonadota; class Gammaproteobacteria; order PIVX01; family PIVX01; genus CAYGTQ01. Next base: position 1,370 of record CAYGTQ010000116.1, on the reverse strand, counting down.
ACCGTACACCTCATTGCTCTACTGTCTCCTGGCGGCGTCCACAGCCATAGTCAACACATCGAAGCCATGATCACTTGTGCACATCAAAAAGGAGTTGAGAAATTGACCGTCCATGCTATTTTGGATGGGCGCGACACACCACCTCAAAGCGCTAAAGCAAGCATCCAATCACTGCAGGCTTTGCTTAAAGACAAGCCGGGTTATCATATCGGATCGTTGTGTGGTCGCTACTATGCTATGGATCGCGATCACCGTTGGCAACGAATAGAAAAAGCTTATCAACTTTTTACAGAAAAAAAAGGCCTTATGTTTGACGAGCCTCTCTCGGCTCTGTCTGCCGCTTATGAGCGCGGCGAAACCGATGAATTTGTCAGCCCCAGCTGGTGCACACCAACCTGCGCACCCATGACACCCCGCGACACCATCTTGTGCGTGAACTTTCGTGCCGATCGCATGCGCCAACTTTGCCAGGCGCTGCTCACCCCGAAAAATGTGCCCTTAACCTCAGCTGCTGAGCGCTTTGAGCATACAATTACCCTAACCGAATACGATCAAGCATTTGATTGTGATGTGCTGTTCCCACCCAACATTCCCCAAGATACTCTGGGTGAAGTGATCGCACAACATGGAGGCTCACAACTTCGTATCGCTGAAACTGAAAAATACGCCCATGTCACTTATTTTTTCAACGGTGGTGTTGAAACACCTTTTGCAAAAGAAGATCGCCAGTTGATTCCATCTCCTCAAGTTGAGCATTACGATGAAAAACCAGCCATGAGCGCTCATGAAGTCACACAACAGCTTGTGCAATTTCTTAATAAAAAACAACATGATTTTATTTTATGTAACTTTGCCAACGCTGATATGGTAGGACACACGGGTAATTTTCAAGCCACTCTCAAAGCCATTGAAACCTTAGACAGCTGCCTTGGCCAACTGGTCCAAGCCAGTAAGAAACATCGCTATCAAATCTTGATCACAGCCGACCATGGCAATGCTGAAATGATGTTTGATGAACATACTGGTCAAGCTCATACCGCACATACCATCAACCCTGTGCCTCTTTTGCACTTGGGGGCAGAGGTGCAACAAATAACTGAGTTTGGCTCCTTAATAGATGTGGCACCGACGGTGCTTAAATTGATGGGGCTTGAACCACCACAAGCTATGACAGGACAATTTTTATTTAGACGATGAAATTTATCACACTTATTATAGCTGCATGCATCAGCTTCCATACGATGGCTGAAAAAAAGCCTGCGCATGCGCTAAAAAATATTTCAAAACAAATCCATACATTAAAAACCTCTTTAAAGTCCAACCAAGAAAAAAGACGCCAACTACAAAAATCTCTCGGTAAAACAGAAATC
>CAYGTQ010000115.1:0-2454 GCA_964352915.1 uncultured Legionellales bacterium | reverse complement strand
AAATTTCAAAGCAATACGATGTTTCTAAAGAGCACATTCAACTAGCCAATTACCGGGATGTAATCGCCTTGAGAAAATTGAAAGGATCTCTATGAATCACACATATGACTGTAGCTGTAGCACTCAGCATAGGCCAACACTGCCTTAATACGATCACGTATCCGGCCATCTCTTTCAAGCCTATGTCTGGCTTTAAGCTCTGCTTTATCTGATGCGCTTAGATTTAATATCATTCAGACATTTGATCATATATCAGATCTCACCGCAAATTTTTTTTCGCGCCTTCATTCAAGAAGGGCATACGCAAAGAAGTTAGGAATAATCATTATTTTGCTTCTGCTAAAGAATTTAGAGACGTCATTCGGCGCTTCTTTACTGACATCATTCCTAACATCAAGCACAAGATTAAATCTAGAATCACTGATAACATTCAAGTACTACATCCTGCATCTTGAAATGCATTGGGTATAGCTACCCAGGTATCTGCTCCGCAGAGCACGCTGCAAATGGCGATAAACAAAACATTGATGAGTAGATATTTCTTGGTCAGGTCCAGTCTTCGGTCAATTAATGTCTCAAAATGATTGTGAATTGTGCTATCTATGATCTATGCTCTCTTTTATCATAAAATAGAGCAATAGATCATACCGTTAACTCTTTGTCAGAGCCATTTAGATGCGGTTGCCCTGCAATTTGACCATTTTGGCGTTGACTTATAACATCTCATCCTGTAAAATTGTTCAATATTTTTCTCAACTGACTAAAAGATATTTACAAAGGTATTTACATATGATGCGTTTAATAATGCTTATGGGTGCTTTTCTAAGCATGAGCATGGCTATTTCAGCACCTCAAAGTGTCAAGAGTATTCTTGAAGCTCAAGGTCGGTCAGTTATTGAGGATGCGGTTGCTGAGAACTTGGCTGCAGCCCGCAGAGCTAGCCCAGCTAGTTTATTGAGTGACTTTATGGCGGAGCCAATGGCTGTTGAGATCGCAGGCATCCCTTTTGTTGTCAGCGTAAAAGAAGTAAGGCAAGGTACTGCCAATCCTTATGCTCAGGTTGTTGATATCGAATATTTTAATTTTCTAAGTTATGAATTTGTGAGTTTCGATAGCGCGCAAGCCAGAGGGTATACCAAGGCTTCTCAGCGATTTCATTATTTTGTGCCGTACAGCACACGTGAAAAAACTTTTGAGAGTGGTAGGCGTTTTAATTTTTGGGTTTCCTTTCATGATAATCATAAAAATGAGTTGTGGCGTATAAAATTTAAAATTGATACGGAAGTTGCTGTTGAACATTTAGAAAAAGTGCTTGAATGTGGTGATGATATTCGTGCATATTATCATCCAGAGCGCGCAGAAAAAGAAGCCTTTGTGCAAAAAGTTATACTGGGGCTACTAGGCGGATTTGAGCATCGTTACTATGGGTTTCTTTTGGAACATTGCAATCAATTTTATGTTTATGATGTTCATCCTCCTCAGTTCTCGTTTGAAAAAATGCGTTGGATGAGCAGTACAGAGTTTAACGAAATATGGCAACATTATAACGCCATTAACGATGATGCAAAGGCCGCGGGATTCCGGTATTTTACCACCTTAGAAGATGTACTAGCATATGGTAAAACAAATAGTTTTGAAGTTATTGTACGCAGAGGGGATTCTGCCCAGACGTACAATTTTAGGGCCCAGCAATAATGCTGTTTTGAAATCCTTGGCCTTTCTGACCAAAAACTCTGAAGGGCTATGATACTTAAGATAAATCTCAGCCAAATGCGCATGATCGAATTGGCTGAGGCCTATCATCCCGATTCTTGCATTTCTATCGTATAAAGAGGCTATCAGGAGCAACCCCCGCAAGTCTTTTAACTTTCTCAACATAAACAAAAGCGCGAAACAACTCATTGTTGTATAACTCCAATGGGTCTGTAGAACTTAAATCACCATTATGATCGTTGAGAATATCGGACTCTTCTGATTCATGTGTGTGGGCTATAATTGCTGCGTAGAGCTCTGAGCCATCGCCATCTGGTAAAACTTCAAGATGAAATGTGATATCTCGGTGTTGTGCTAAGCTGCTTGTGACACAGACAATGATTGAGCTTATCATCTAGAACCGTTATTCCGCACCCCTTTTTTAAGAATTATGGTTGATCATATTGTTGTATAGATGATCATTTTCGGAGGAATTGATTGACAACAAGATCTGAGTATGATCAATTACCCCCTTGATCTTTAGGAATTTCAAAAGAGCGCTAACATATTTTTGCCCAGCAACTGTGATGATGAGACGGGTGCATGGTCTGGTTTAACAACGGCTGTGATGGTTAAATCAACCAGAGAAATACAGAATAAAATTTCGGTGGAGTATCGATTTTACATTTCTGATCATGCACTGCAAGACCTGAGGGATCCCCACATAATTGCTCAATCACGATGCATTCTCTAATCGCAACG
>CAYGTQ010000114.1:0-2485 GCA_964352915.1 uncultured Legionellales bacterium | reverse complement strand
TAATATAGCTATCTAAATTCTATACAAAGTTGCACTTAAGAGTTGAATTCAAGGATCTTCTGCTAGAAATTTTGCAAATACCTTTTTTAGTGAAGCGCTATCTAATTATTCTGTATGCCTGAGTTTTGTCAAAAACACCATGATATCAGCAAATACAAAATGCCATCATAAAGTTTAGCTATTTAAAAGTCCTTCAGCTTTTTCAAAAAATTCTTAATTGATATACATATGTTGCCATTTTGCAAAGGAAATTCGTCATCGCCACCATAGATAATATATTTCTTTGTTGCCTTGACTTGTTCACAGATCTGGTTGAAATGCTTACTAATTTTAGGCGCTACGCCATGCTTAATTTCTACTGCCCAAGTTTCTTTAGAAGAAAACTTAATAACCAAATCAATTTCAGCACCAGCACCAGTACGGTAAAAATAGGTAGTTGCACGATGAGGCAATAACGAATGAATGTTTTCAATGACAAAGCCTTCCCAGCTTTTTCCAAATACAGGGTTTGAGAGTAATTGATCATCAGAATCAATGCTTAGTAACCGATGTAAGATCCCACTGTCACGGATGTAATAACGAGGTGATTTGATTAATCGTTTTTTTACGTTAGCATGCCATGGCTCTAGCTTTCGAACAAGTAATAGGTCAACAAGGATATCTATATAATGCCGAATGGTTTTTCCATCTACCTCAAGGTTTCCGCCCAGTTTAGAATAATTAATTTGTTCTCCTTGCAAATGGGCTAGCATAGTCCATAATCGTCGCAATCTATTAGCAGGAATACGGAAGCCCATTTGTGGAACATCGCGTTCGAGATAAGTGCGGATTAGGTTTTCCAACCAATCCATAGAAAAATCATCATTTTTTGCTAAATAGCTATCTGGGAAGCCACCTCGTAACCAAATTTTTTGGATATTTTTTTTATTTTCTCCAACTTCTAGGATATTGAAACCATTCATATTAATGTAACTAACTCGACCAGCGAGGCTTTCAGAAGATTGTCTGAGCAGATCCATTGAGGCCGAACCAAGTAGTAAAAATTGATTGGACCGTTTCCCCTTTTCTCTATTGCTATCAATGATTCCTCTAAGAATCTTAAATAGATCAGGCATGCGTTGAATTTCATCAAGCATAATGAGCTTATCACTGTGTTTAGCAAGAAAGCTGCTGGGATCGCTTAGTTTTAATAAATCTTCAGGTGCTTCTAAATCTAAATAAATCGATTTTTGATTCTTCCCAATGCTTTTGGCAAGAGTCGTTTTTCCTACTTGACGAGGGCCTAATAAAACAACTGCTGGATTTTGAGCAATGTTTGTGAGGAGTTTTTCTGTAATTGATCTTTTAATCATACCTGTCATATTAGGAGATTGCCTACGGAATTGCAAGGTATAACCGGCCTTGTTGAATAACTAGCTGCTGTTTCGGAGTTTTAAGTCTTTGAAATCACTTGATAACTTCATGATGATTGTTTTGCTGAAAATAATCGGACATGGAGCCATCAAATGCCTAAAAAAAACACCGCATCAGCAACTGGGCTGATTATAACAAAGCTTTGGTCAAGAGAGGAAGCTTAACGGTATGGTTGAGCCCAGAGTGCAGTCGTCCTGGTTGAGCGTCCATGCTCTAAAGAAACGAGGCAGACCAACTTTATATTCCGATTTAGGCATTGAGTTTTGTTTAACGGTGAAAATGTTATTTAAACTGCCTCTTCGAGCCACTCAGGGTTTTGTGCCATCGGTCTTTCAGATGATGGGCTTATGCGTACCTGTGCCTGATTGTACATCGCTTTGTAAACGTCAAAAATCCCTCCAATTGAAGTTACCCAAGCGGCAAAACCATCAGGGTATCCATCTTGTGGTCGACTCCACAGGGCTCAAAGTCTTTGGTGAAGGCGAATGGAAAGTACGCAAGCACGGTAAGACGCAACTGGTTAAAGCTGCATCTTGCCATCAAACAAGCCAGTCATGATATAGAAGACGTGATGCTGACATCTGATAACGTACATGATGCTGAAGCTCTACCCGAGATGTTGCAACAAATAGCTATTGATAGCTCTATCACGCAAGTCACAGGCGATGGAGCTTATGATACTCATCATTGCTATCAAGCAACCCTTAAGATGGGTGCAAGACCCTGTTTTCCTCCACGAGTTAATGCCAACAGGCATCAGCCCATGGATGAAGCATGGTGATTACGTAACCACGCTGTATCACAAGTACAATATCATGATTTAAAATACTGGAAGAAGAAAAACATGCGTCATCAGCGCAGTCTCGCCGAAACTGTCATGTTTCGTTTCAAAAAACTACTGGGTACGAATATCAGTGCTCGAACTAACAACCGTCAATCGCGGGAAATAGGTATCAAGTGCTCCATCATTAACAAAATCAATCAACTGGCCATGCCGCAGTACTCTGTTCGTTAAACTTTGTTGATCACAAGAGCTCTCATTGACCAAAAATCCGATTTATTCAACAATGCC
>CAYGTQ010000113.1:0-2514 GCA_964352915.1 uncultured Legionellales bacterium | reverse complement strand
CAGCAAAATCATTGCTGAAAAATAACCCTATGATTTTATTAGATATCTTCCAAAAATATGTGTCGATTCGTCAGCAACAAAACTCATCAGCAACTGGCGTGATTTATAACAAAGCCATTCGTCACATTGCTAAAAAAAAGCTAAGGTATTTCATTGGCATGGTGAAAAATTTGATCTGGCTAAAGGGGCTTTGCATTTGGCTTCTAGACCAGACTGTTAAAATCAAGCTTTTAGTTATGGTCAATCTCTTGCTGTGCAGTTACATCCTGAAGTAACAGTACAAGGCTTAGAATGTTGGTTGATTGGGTATGCCCTTGAACTTGCCACCGAAGGTATCGATCCTGCTTATTTAATAGGCGAAAGCAAGCAACACGCTCAGCTCACGCAACCACATGCCACTTTTGTTTTGGCAAAGCTGGTTGACCAGTATTTAATAGTTACTGTCTTCAAGAGCTGTGTTCTAAGGTGGATAGATGCAGTGCTATTCATGGTGTACTGTAGAGGAAACTCAACCTTAAGCTATAATGTAATACTAAGCTATTGACGATGAACAGCAAATATGTCCAAACAACCTATTATTGAACTCATTAGACAAATATTGTTCAAATTGAATGAGTGCACTTATGCCTCAGATGCTTGGCAACAAGCAGAAGAGGAATTAAAAAAATTATTAGCAGAGCGTGATGAAGCCCAAACCATCATCATAGAGCTCTTGCTTGGGTTTGGTACCGATCCTATGGGATCTACCCGCCTTGGTGCCAGTGGTATTTTGTTGCATGGTGTTTGGGGCAGGATTTTAGGTTCATTAGGAAGTACCCTCGCAGATGCACATCAAAGTTCGGCTTATAAGAAGCTGAAAACGATTACAAGCTTGGCAGAAATAAGAGAAAGCACAAGAAAAAGCATAGATAAGCAAAAGATAGACTTCATGAAGAATATGGAAAAAACTAGAAAAAATATTATTCATGATTTGATTGTGGATCTGGAAAATTTAAAAACGTCTGACAGCAGTTACACAAAGAAATGATTTAGGACAAATGATGTAGGTTGTCTATGAAATTGGCCCAATCTAATAAAAAATATTTGATATATAGTGTTTTTTTACCCATAATTTTATTGAGCTCTGCATTTTCTTATTATTTTCCACCCAATGACACAGGATTTAAGTTCTTAGGTGCTGCCTCATTTTTAGGATGTTTGCTTGTCATAAGTGTGTTGCGCTCATCAAGAAGCTATGATAAAAAAAAAATAAAAAAGCCAGTGTTTTTATTTTTTTTAAAAATTATTCTAATACAATCTTGCTTATATTTGTCGTCTCAGTCGGTTATACATGCTGTATTTGTTTCTCCAGATGAAATTAAGCAAAAAGTTATGTCTTCATGCAGCTTTTTATCAGTTTGCATTTTTTATCTGATGACAAGTTTTATTGCTCAATGGAGTAGAACCAATGTGTCCTCAGTATCCACCATAGGTATGTGTGTTGCAAGATTTTTTAGAAAACAAAATCTTCATGAAGATATCACACTAACTTGCAATTTTTTTATAAGAATGTCAAAAATACTGAGTATCACTTTGGTTTTAGTATCAACAACTTTTGTAACTTATGGTCTTATATCGAAGAATCAAGTTTTTTTATTTTCAGCGCCGCCACTCTTGATGTTATGCATGTGGTTAATTATTTATTCTGTACTATATTCTAAAACGTTTATGTCTGTGCTTAGAACAGCATCCATTCATCATGTAAATTTAATGACCATCATGTTTTGCGTGCTTTTGGTGCTTCTTATGATGATGTGGGTATGTGATAATTTAACTGCCTACTTGCCTCATGCAGAGAAAATAACAAGAATAAAAGCAGGCCACATGACAAGAAGGTCATTCAATTATTTAACATGGGCGTGGTGTATCGGGATCACACCTTTTGTTGCATACATGACAAGTCAATGGGTTGAAGATCGCTCTGTCTTCCAGATGATGATCGTCCATTTGCTGGCACCACTAGGCTTTACGCTATTTAATGCTTGGGGATTTCACCATCCATGGACAGTATCGATGTCGGTTGCTGGTATTCTGATCGTTTACACAGGTTTATATGGACTGTGCTCTGACAACACAATCAAAGCTATGTTGGTCGGTCAGGCTTATATGTACAGTAAAAATGATAAAAGCCGCGGTCAGGTGGTATTTATCAGGCATTGTATCGCAGGTTATGTGTACGGTGTTTTTTTGGTCATGCTATCAGAGACATGGCTCATGAGCTTTGCTTCTTACATGTTGGTTGTACCTATCATGATGCTGTTTTTGTTATTACCACTGGGTATTTATTTTCGATTAGGCAGTCATAATGTAGGTAACGCGAGTTCGGTATAAGGTTTTAAATTCAAGCGATGCATATATGATTACTGTTATGCATAGAAGGCTTTTTAGGTTGTAGAGTGTAAGCGGCTAAACCTGAGATGAGGTGTATTAGCTCAAACTTAATCTGACAGTTGCTATTTATCAGACATGATTATT
>CAYGTQ010000112.1:0-2591 GCA_964352915.1 uncultured Legionellales bacterium | reverse complement strand
AGTACCTTTTTCAGATACTGCTTTTGCGCCCGCTCCTTCCCTTTCTTTCACCCCTTGCTTGAGAGCATGACGACCTTGATGAGCGCCATCACGTGAACCTTGAGCACCCGCATCGCCAAAACCTTTGGCACCACCGGCCACACCTTGCTGCACTCGATTGGCCTCCCCGGCCCAGTCACCACTGTAACCTGGGGCCTGTGAGCCATACCATTTGGATATACCATCAGCTAGAACCACCATGAATGAAAATGTTTTCTGAAGCACTGTCATCACCACAAAGCCATACACAGCTATCATAGAAAAAAAGAGAAAGCCTGCGCCTGCGCCAGCCGCCACACGACCATCTAAATATACAGAGCGTACCACTCCTTGAAAAAAGGCCTGATTTAAAAGCCAAATACTTACATTAGCCAGCATGGATGCCATCAGAAATCCAATCACTAAAAGCACCGGCCTTAAAAATACATTGAGAATCAAGCCAATGGCAGGCTCTGCCTTACCCCAAATCTCATCACCATTGGGATTGGCTAACCATAAAGCCACTATAGGCATGGCTACCATCGATTCTATCACCTGCACAAACCAACCAAGGGATGCAAATAAGAAAATAATGAAAGGTATCATCGGGAAATAAAGCATGAAAACAGAGCCGGTACCTATCATGCTCACACAAATAAATGCCATGATAGGCACAGCATAAGTCAGAAGCGCCTGTGTCGCGTGCGGCACAGGGTTCACACAGGACATAGCGCTGGTCGCCATCGTATATGTATAAATAGCAATGGCTCCTCCGCCCCAGGCTATCATGCCAAAATCCACCATACCCGAACCAATCACTGCCAGTGAAACAATCGGACTGCTTGTTGGATCGGTTAAAAGCTCAGCAAAACCCCAAATCATTTTACTCAAAGGCCAGGTCAAAAAACCTGCTAACAATGCGCCTGCCACGCCCCCCACTGGTATAGCTATCATTACAATCAATGCTGTGCCCATGACTGCAATAGCTGATAAGAGTGTTGCCGCGGTACCTGTACTGACATCGGTAGATACACCAGAGCTCGGCAATTTAATGCAAGGGGTGGTTGAAGCGCTGCAATTTTGAACACGTTCAATCAAATCATTCAGCTTACCGGTTGTGACTGTTCTGGCCACAGATTCAGCATTAGATTCTGTGATTTCCACAACATAATTAGAGTTTGGATTAAATTTTAAACCTTTAAGTGACTCCAAAAGATTAGCCGGTACAGCGATGGCATCAATTTTTTCTATCTTATCGTTAGAGCTCAAACTATTGTTTTTACGATAAGCTAAATCAAAATAATAAGTGCCTGCCATCAGCCAACCATTTTTTCTGGCACCATCTAAATACGAGAGACCCACTACGCTATGAGGCGCAGAGCTGCTACCACTGCTGGCATACTGAAGCGCAGTACGCAATAAAAAGTGATATTCCATGACAAAACCTTTGATGTCTTCATGTTCATCATCACCAAAATCCAACGTACCGTCTGCAATACGACTCAGATTTCTGACATAGTATTGCCCCACATCCTGAATTTCATCCAGCATTTGAAGAAAAGCCAATAACTTGATGTTATCAGCTCTGGCATTGCCTGATTTTCCTAATTTCATCGAGCCACACACACCTTTATACCCTTTGGGTTCTTGCTCCTGACCATAGTCACTGGTCCCAGATGAAAAATCACCTGGGAAATAGACAAATTTCTCCATATTGTCTTCATTGAAATCAATCGTAGATGCAAAACTTGGGATGATCACACTGGGATCGCCTGAACTTTGTGCTCTTAATTTCGCTTCCAAAGCATGAACACAAGTCACCATCTTTAAAAGCTCCATGGCTTGTTTATGTTGTGCTTCAAGCTTTAGCTCCTCTGTTACCCCACTGGCATAATTGGTTTTTTGAGGGCTATCAATAATCAATGTGCCACCTGCTGACACATAATCCAGAGCTTCATACCAGACAAGGTTAGCCAAGCCCACGCCTTGGACCACCATCCACATCAAGATACCTTGAGCTAAACAATAGCCAGAAGCGTTGGGTAACAGCAAAGCTGTGGCCGCCGACACACGAGCTGGCACCCAAAATGAAGACCACTTTTGTCCCATCACTTGGCCTGATTGTGCCGTATTGATTGTCGAGACAAACAACACATACAGCATGATACCCGTGCCTATGATCAATAATCCAGAGTTTAAAATACGGCACATAGAGCCCAGTAATTGACCTCCTGTACCATAAAACACACCTTCTACAGTACCAAATAAGGCTCTTAAGTACTGCATTGATAGATCGTTGGAACTGGGAGTCAAATCTAAGTCAATCAAGGACGCTTCTGCACATAGCATGGGCGAACACAATAAGGCAACTAAAGCGAGCAAGAAATGGTACATGGCTCTATTCATTAAATTTTATGAGAGCGAATAAAACTAGTATAGATCAAATATTGCAATGAGCATTTTTTATGCCTTTAAAACTTAATTCTCTGATGATTGGATCCTGAGAAGACTACCTAATGTGAGTTCGGTATAAGGAAAAGGTTAATGTATTGAAAAATAGGCTCTTTTATGAT
>CAYGTQ010000111.1:0-2623 GCA_964352915.1 uncultured Legionellales bacterium | reverse complement strand
TCAAAGAATGACAGAATATACCATTGCTCAGTTTTTGCTACTTTTTAATGAGGTGGCCCTGCCTGTGTACCATTTTTCCATTGCCTATCGCTTTACAAAACGATATATTGATTAGCTGGTCATTACATTGAAGCATAGAGCTTATGGAAAAATCCTTTGCGCTACAATCACCTTTTGAGCCATCGGGCGATCAAGTGCATGCCATACCTAAGCTTGTAGAAGGTATTAAAGTTGGTATGGCTTTTCAAACCCTTTTGGGGGTGACGGGCTCTGGTAAGACTTTTACCATGGCTCAAGTGATCCAAGCCACCAATCGGCCGGCCATTATCATGGCTCCTAATAAAACTTTAGCTGCGCAACTTTATGGCGAATTCAAAGCTTTTTTCCCAGACAATGCCGTTGAATACTTTGTATCGTACTACGATTATTATCAACCAGAAGCCTACGTTCCGTCCAGCGATATGTTCATTGAAAAAGACGCGGCCATTAATTCGCACATTGAGCAAATGCGTCTATCAGCTACCAAAGCTTTGTTGGAGCGGCGTGATGTTATTATTGTTGCTACAGTGTCTGCTATTTATGGTCTTGGCGATCCCAAAGCCTACCACAGCATGGTCTTGCATTTGCGCGAAGGTACGAAACTTGATCAAAGGGCTTTATTACAAAAACTGACGGAGCTTCAGTATCAACGAAATGATACCGTGTTGGAGCGTGGTACTTTTCGGGTGCGTGGTGAAGTGGTGGATGTTTTTCCAGCTGAATCAGAAAAATTGGCGATTCGAGTGGAATTATTTGATGAAGATATAGAGCGGATCTCAGAGTTCGATCCGCTAACAGGTGAAGTACAGCAAACCCTTACACGAACTACGATTTATCCTAAAACACACTATGTGACACCACGTGAGCGTTTGTTGGCGACTGTTGATGAGATTAAAATAGAATTGCGAGCACGCCTTGAAGAGTTGCGGTCTCTTGATAAATTGGTCGAAGCTCAGCGGCTTGACCAAAGAACTATGTATGATATTGAGATGATTTTAGAGTTGGGTTATTGCTCTGGCATTGAGAATTATTCGCGATATTTATCTGGACAAAAAGCAGGTGAGCCACCACCTACATTGCTGGACTATTTACCTCAAGGTAGCATTATGATGCTGGATGAGTCGCATGTGACGGTGCCTCAGGTTTCGGGCATGTACCGAGGTGATCGCTCCCGCAAAGAAAACCTGGTGAACTATGGCTTTCGTTTGCCTTCAGCTTTAGACAATCGCCCTTTAAAATTTGAAGAATTTGAAGATCGCATGCCACAAGTCATTTTTGTTAGTGCCACACCCAGCACTTATGAAGATGATCACACTGCCCAAGTGGTTGAGCAAGTGGTGCGCCCAACAGGTCTTCTAGATCCACCTGTGGAAGTGCGTGCTGTTGACACTCAAGTGGATGACTTGCTCTCAGAAGCCAACCAATGTGTGAAGCTTGGGCAACGAATTTTGGTAACGACTCTTACCAAACGTATGGCTGAAGACTTGACTGATTACCTGCATGAGCATGGCATGAAAGTGCGTTACATGCATTCAGATATTGATACTGTGGAACGTATGGAGATTATTCGTGATTTAAGAAAAGGTGTGTTTGATGTCTTGGTAGGCATTAATTTGCTACGAGAAGGCTTGGATATTCCCGAGGTGGCTTTGGTGGCTATTCTTGACGCTGATAAGGAAGGATTTTTGCGATCTGAACGTTCTTTGATCCAAACCATGGGGCGCGCGGCACGCCATGTCGATGGGAGAGTCATCTTATATGCTGCTAAAATTACCAACTCTATGGCACGGGCTATGGCCGAGACGGAGCGTCGCCGTGAGAAGCAACTGGCGCACAATCAAGCTCATGGCATCGAGCCCAAAAGTGTGAGCAAAGCTATTTTAGATGTGATGGACACAGGTCAAAATTCCGATCTTAAACCCAAAAGCGAGATGAATCAAAGCACTTGGCGTGATAAATATATGGATCACACCCCACAGAAAATGATGAAGGAAGTGAACAAACTTGAAAAAAGCATGTATCAATATGCAGAAGATTTGAATTTTGAAAAAGCAGCGCAATTGCGTGACGAGGTGCTATGGCTTAAAGAGAACATCGTATCTGGTGGTGCGGGCTAAAAAATTTATCTGTGGGAATTGAGCGATGGCTGCAATCCTTGAGGTCATGATGGCAGGCTCAGAGAAGAAATTTCAAAGCAATACGATGTTTCTAAAGAGCACATTCAACTAGCCAATTACCGAGATGAAATCGCCTTGAGAAAATTGAAAGGATCTCTATGAATCACACAATTCAAGCCCTTTGTCATTGGTCGAAAGAATTTCTTATTCTGCAACTCTGTGGCAGGTGCTCAGGCAGCAGAAATCATCTACTCGCTCATTGAAACCTGTAAGTTACATCAAGTAGAGCCTTATCGCTATCTACGTGAAGTCTTCACCAGACTGCCAGCTATGAGCACGCTCGAAGAAGTAGAAACGCTGTTACCTTTCAACATCCAATTACCATAACCGCTATATCAGCGCAACCAGGGGCATCATTGATCTCTCACAAAGAGCCTATTTTTCAATACGTTAAACTTTTCCTTAGC
>CAYGTQ010000110.1:0-2733 GCA_964352915.1 uncultured Legionellales bacterium | reverse complement strand
ACAACCCCTATCTCTAAATTCCTTAACACTGGTTTGCTTTTGGGGTCCAGCTCACACTTAACTGTTGACTTTAAAACCATTATAGTGCAATATACGCACATAAAGATTATTAAAGTATACATTATGATCAAGCTAAATGCTCCATCAAAAAAATTGCCCCATTACAGCATTCCAACAGCATCAATGCTGATAATTACTTTGCTCAGCATGAGCATACAGAATGTTTATGCCGAATCGATAAATATTCCAGTAACAAGTAAAAAGTATACTGCTAATGCAGAATTAGCTATCCGTGGAGGCAACAAGCGCCATATTAACCGGTTAGGTATGGTGATCCCCATATTACAAAACGATAATTCCTTATTCCATATTTCCTTGATTGGTATGCTGGATAGTAAATCTGCTCGAGAAGGTAATTTTGGGCTGGGGTATCGTTATAGAGCGAATAATCATACTATCTATGGAGTTTATGGTTTTTACGATATCAGAAGATCTGCTCGGCGCAATAATTTACACCAATGGACTTTCGGTGCTGAAATTTTACGAGAACAACTTGAATTTCGTGCTAATACTTATCTTGCTATGAACAGAAAACATAAGGCTCATGGCAGACATCGTTTAAATGCTAATTTCGATGGCCATCGCACCCAATTAAATTTAGAAAATATTGGTACTTACGAAAAATCGTTGAGTGGATTTGATGTTGAAATTGGCTCAGCTGTTCCAGGATTTGAGAAATTGCAAGTTCACTTAGCTTATTACTATTTTGGTATTGGAGCAAAAGATATCAGGAAAATTAAAGGCTTAAGGGCTAGAGCAGCTTGGCAAGTAACGCCTTGGTTAGCGCTTGAAAGTGAAGTGAGCCATGATAAAGTAAGAAAATCTAATTTTTTTGCTGGTGTTCGATTCAATTGGTCTCTAGAAAAATCTGCTTCAAATAAACTGGATAGCCTAGACAGAAAAATGACCAGTTTGCCAGTGCGTGATGTGGATATTGTTGCTGGCGACCAAGAAACTATAACTCTTATGCATCAAATCGTTAAAGACGGTTTCGTTCCAGTCATAATGAGTGATGATGTTACTTTACAAGTACAAGGTAACGCCTGCTTTAAGGCGCTCAATGATATCCCAACCGCTCAGATTATATCTGATGTAGCAGTCATCTTGCCTCATGAAACTCCAACGCTGAATTTATTATCTGAGCTACCAGCTGGGAGTCAAAGCCATGAAGCAATTCAACAAATTATCGCCCACAATATTAGAGCTTATGTTGAACGCGGGACTCTGCCACAACAACCTCAAGTGGCTGTTGCTCAAGCTCCACAGCTTCCAATTGCTCCAATCAACCAAGGCGAGCCACACCTTACTGTGGAGCAATTAGACTATTTTTTACAAAAAATACAAGGCTTGCGGCAAGCCAATCTTATAGATTCTCAAACACATAGCATAGAGGTTGCCGTATCTGACTTATGGGAAACCATTGCTTTATCTGACGCTATGTTCCAACCCAATAATTTTAATGTAGTAAATAAGAATACAATTCAACAGGGCCTGGCTGTTTGGTTAGATGATAACATCATGCCTAATGACCCATTGTTTGTCATTAAAGATGACTTAGCAGAAAAGATAGCCACAATTCAACACCGCATGTTGCTTCAAGGTGATGACCATTTGGGACAGGCTCTAGGCAATTTAGTGGGTGCTCAAGGTGGACAAAACAATGATGAAGCTGATAGAAGTGTTTTTGATTCTCTTAATAAACTACGCAAATATTTTGGTCCAATTAACAAAAGCGCAGTCATGAGCGTGTTTGAAGAGTTGCTGAATGGTGCTATTCGCGCTAAGTACCAGTTACAACATGGTAACGTCTTTGAATCTCCGCGGGGCTTTGCAACGTCTGATTATGGAAAATTTGCTGGGCCTGAATCGCTGGCCTATCGAGCTTATTTAGCTACCCGTCATTCTGGCCAACGAGATAGGGTGCATGGTACGGTCAGCTACCAAGAAGCTATGGGATATACGCTTCTTGCCATCACCGATCCAGATGCAGTACGGGACTCTTTAATAGTCAGCAACCAGCCGCATACGCCTCAAGCTATTAAAAAACAAACTTTAGCATGGCTCGATGATTTAATTATAAATATGGCCATGGCTCAACGAGGCTATACTATCGATACCCATGGTATGGCCGCTATGTATGATGCTTCAAAAAACGATATGCCTAGCTGTCATCATGGGCATTTTAATCGTATAGTGGCAGCAGCTCATCAAAAGCACCCTCTTGTACGTGTAACACATGATATGACTGAAGTTTTTGCTGATCGATTGACAGAATTAGCACAAGAAAGATTTGGTTTGATGGTATCTGCTGAACAAGAATCGATCAGGCAGGCACAAACCGCTCTCCAGAGTGGTTTAGCCCACAACAGTCAACACTATGATGCTTTAGTAGGTGATTTAAGAAGCTCCTTGCGAACAGTATTTAGAATCGGCGTTCCAGGAGCAGCTTTGATACCTCAAGCAAGAGCTGAACAATATTTTAATAACTTACATTGGATAGATTTAGAGTGATTGAGTGAGTTATCTGATTAAATTACAGTATCACGAATACAATATTTTAAGGCAGGAGCCAATGCATATGCCCAGGTACTGTTGCAAAAAATCAGGTGTATCAGGCTAAATTGTATTAGCTCAAACTTAATCTGACAGTTGCTATTTATCAGACATGATTAT
>CAYGTQ010000109.1:0-2736 GCA_964352915.1 uncultured Legionellales bacterium | reverse complement strand
ACACTGCCCTTTCACGGCGGCAACAGGGGTTCGAATCCCCTTGGGGACGCCAGCATTTTATGCTGGCTGTCATTTTTTTCTAGGCATCTTCCTTCAATAATGATATGGTAGAACTCATATTGGTGAATTATAATCATCGGCATGCTGGGTCATTGGCTCAACAAAATTGCTCATGATCAGATGTGTTTTTTTATGTTAGATCCTAAATTATTTCGTTCAGATATTCAGCGCATTGAAGCGATGATGGCTTCTCGTGGAGGCACATTTCCTCAAGAAGATATTGAGAAGTTTGAGGCTCAAAGAAAAGCATTGCAGGTAGCGGTCAACGACCTACAGCACCAGCGTAATGCAAAATCAAAGCAGGTGGGTCAAAGCAAAGCAAAAGGTGAGTCTGTCGAGAACTTGTTGACTTCTCTCAATGAGCTGACAGGGCAGCTGAAAGACAAGCAGGCAGAGCTGCAAGATGTGCAGACAGAATTGCACAGCATTTACATGAAAATCCCTAACCTCTTGCATATTTCCGTGCCCATGGGTAAAAATGAATCAGATAATGTGGTCACCAGGCATTGGGGCACTCCGCCTGAATTTGATTTCAGCCCTAAAGAGCATACAGATTTGCTGAGTGACAGCATGGATTTTACAGCAGCGGCAGAGCTTACCGGCAGCCGTTTTGTGGTACTGCGCCATCATGTGGCAAGATTGCATCGGGCTTTGGCCCAATTTATGCTTGATTTGCATACATCAGAGCATGGCTATCAAGAGCTCTATGTGCCTTACATGGTGAATCAGAACACGATGACGGGTACAGGACAATTGCCGAAGTTAGAAGACGATGTTTTCAAAATTGAAGGATTACCTTACTATTTAATACCTACAGCCGAAGTTCCAGTGACAAGCCTGGCTTCTGGCCAGATTGCTTTGGCAGCTGAGCTTCCCAAGAAATTTGTCAGTCACACACCTTGTTTTCGGCGTGAAGCAGGTTCCTATGGGCGTGATACCCATGGTTTGATTCGCCAACACCAATTTGACAAGGTGGAGCTTGTTTGGATCACCCACCCGGAGCGTTCTTACAGTGATTTAGAGCAACTGCTGTCTCATGCTGAAGCAGTCCTGCAGCGATTAGAGCTACCTTACCGAGTGCTTGATTTGTGCTCTGGTGACATAGGCTTCAGCGCTGCCAAAACTTACGATATTGAAGTCTGGTTGCCGGGACAAGGTGCCTACAGAGAAATTTCATCATGCAGCAATTGCACAGATTTTCAAGCCAGACGTATGCAGGCCCGTTGGCGTGCACAGACTCAGGACAAACCACAATTGGTACATACTTTGAATGGCTCTGGTTTGGCTGTTGGGCGCACACTGATTGCAGTGCTTGAAAATTATCAAGACAAAGAGGGCGGCATTAAGGTGCCGCAAGCCTTGGTTCCCTACCTAGGTGGTGAGACTTATTTTCCATGCCAATCAAATGGTTAAGATATTTATTTAAAGTTAACAGTTAATTGAGAGATGGTGATCGATGCGTCTTAAGAAAATTAAAGTCAGTGGTTTCAAGTCCTTCGTAGAACCTATGACGATTCCTATCAAAAGTGAATTGACCGGGATTGTTGGGCCTAATGGTTGTGGTAAATCCAATGTGATTGACGCGGTACGTTGGGTATTGGGTGAGAGCTCAGCCAAGCAAATTCGTGGTGGTGACAGTATTGCCGATGTGATTTTTAATGGCTCACGCGATCGACAGCCTTTGTCACAAGCCTCGGTCGAACTCTTTTTTGACAATACCGAAGGTCGTTTGGGTGGTGAGTATGCCAAATACAATGAGATCAGCATTCGTCGCGTGGTCAATCGTGAAGCACAATCCAATTACTTTCTTAATGGTGTGAGATGTCGCCGTAAGGACATCGTTAACATTTTCCTGGGTACAGGCCTTGGCCCACGCAGCTATGCCATTATTGAACAGGGCATGATTTCACGCCTGATCGACGCCAAGCCTGAAGATTTGCGTTTGCATTTAGAAGAAGTAGCGGGCATTTCCAAGTACAAAGAGCGCCGCAGAGAAACATCTTTAAAGCTTAAGCATACAGATGAAAATTTGAGTAGAGTCAATGACTTAACTGATGAGCTGGATAAACAACTTGAGAAACTTAAGCGTCAAGCATCAGCGGCTGAACGCTTTAAAAAACTCAAGGAAGATGAAAGAACCAGCAAAACTCAGCTGTTGGCTTTGAAATGGCAGTATGAGAAGAAACAAAGTGATGCCCTAACTCAAGCGATTCAAGAAGCCACGCTTGAAAATGAAGCGGTGGTGAGTCGCAAGCGCAGTGCAGAAAAGGATCTGATCCAATGGCGAGAGCAGCAGCACCAGGCCAATGACAGGTACAATGAGATTAACGCGACTTACTATCAGTTGGAAGCGGCGATTCAGCAACTTGAACAACACACACAAACTCAAGCGCAACGTCAACAAGAGTTGCAGCAAGAGCTTGCTCAGATCAAAGCCGATCAGCAAGTGGCATCACAGCATCAAGCCAACGATGAAGCTCATCTGATTGAGCAAAAAGCGCAACTTGAACAATTATTGCCCGATGTGATTGCGCAAAAAATATCTGTGCAATCTTCGCAAGAGCAATTGGCTGAAAGCACCCAAACCCAAAACGCTTTGCTGAAAGAATGGGGCACTTTCCATCAGCAATTAAGTGACAACGAACGCAACCAATCTGTAGAAAGTGTGCGCATGGA
>CAYGTQ010000108.1:0-2817 GCA_964352915.1 uncultured Legionellales bacterium | reverse complement strand
TGTGCAGGAGACTGCAGCCGGCTTGCCAATAGCTCCTTAGCCGGGAATTGCTGGATTTTCATATATTTAATTGGCCTTTATGATTT
This sequence comes from uncultured Legionellales bacterium, assembly GCA_964352915.1. Taxonomy (GTDB): domain Bacteria; phylum Pseudomonadota; class Gammaproteobacteria; order PIVX01; family PIVX01; genus CAYGTQ01. The sequence continues at coordinate 2,731 of CAYGTQ010000108.1, read as the reverse complement.
TTTGTCGCATAATAAGAAAAATCAAAATCATCTAATCTAACCTGCCATGTAGCGAAGCAATGACTGTGATTTCACTGTTTGTTTTGATTAATAGTAGGTGGTTCTTAAAATTTTCTAGGTGCTTGGGCTGTCATTGATGTAAGAAATTGAGATCAGGAAAAGACTATGGCAGATTGAAATCATACGAATTTTCTAAACATATAAATTGGATGCACAATTTACTTTTTTAAAAGGTGGGTCAAGCATGATAAGCTATTAGGTTTTTTCTAGGCCATTGAGGCTACTGTCTTGTTTTTCTAGAGTTAGTTCATTGTTGGTTGTAGACATATGAGGCGCTGGGTGGTTGAGAGATCCTTTGCCTGATCAATCTTATCAAAAACATAGCAAAAGACTATGAAGTATCTGTTACCAGCAGTGCTGCTTTGTTACGGTGTGCAATGCTGTGCATCTTCAGCAAGCGGAGCGATTCGATAAAAATTCTTTTGAAGACTCCATGTTATAAAATACATGCTACCAAGGTCAGAGTATGTTTCAGGACGCTGTTCTCATACAATACCAAGGAACTTTTGTATTGCATTATTGTCCAATCATAGTAACGGGTACATTAAGTATGGACAGCAACTATGAAATATAAAAAAACAATGAAATCAATCAATTACTCAATATTAAGTGGCTTGGTATGTATTGGAACGTTATCTAACGCAGGCAATGACTATGTTTTCCACACGTCTCAAGAGCCAAAATTCACTACCAATTTGGATGTAAATATTAAAGCTGGTAATAAACGTCATATTAATCGATTGGGTCTGTTGATACCTATTTTACAAAATGATCATTCTATTTTTCATATCACGTTAATTGGTATGCTCGATAGTAAGCATGCTCGTGAGGGTAACTTTGGTCTGGGTTACCGTCATCGTTCAGGTGATACTATTTATGGTATTTATGGTTTTTTGGATATACGACGCAGTGAGCGTAAAAACAATTTTAAACAGCTGACGTTAGGTGCTGAAATATTAAAAGAAAATTTTGAATTTCGAGGTAATATTTATTTGCCTAATCGCAAAAAATACGAAATTCGTGATCAAAGTAAGTTAATGGTAGCATTCGATGGTCATCGTACCAATATTAACGCCCGCCAATCTATTTCTTATGAGAAAGCATTGCGTGGTTTTGATATTGAAGCAGGTGGTAGTCTTCCAAGTTTTCAGGCATTGCAAGCATATCTTGCTTACTATTATTTTGGATTTGACAGAAGTGCTCAAGCTGTAAAAGGCTATCGTGTCAGAGGTAATTTGAAAGTAAATAATACTATTTCTCTAGAAGCTGAAGTCAATCATGATAAGGTGAGAAAAACTAATTATTTTACAGGTGTGCGTTTTAATTTTTCTCTAGGAGGCAATAAAAAAAATCAGTTGGATCTACTTGATCAAAAAATGACGCAATTACCTGTGCGTGATATTGATGTGGTCACATCTGAGACTGCACAGCGGCACCAAGATACACAATTAGGATCTATCATTGGAAAGGCAGCTGTATTATCTAATTCTGATGTTGTAGATGCTGGTGACTTGGCTGTCAGTTCAGAAGAAGAAGCTGAAGGAAGTTATAATCAATTGATCACCATTACTGACAAAGGTGCTATTTCTGTAAAGAAATTGGTGAAAATGAAAAAGCGTGAATTTGAAAAACCTGTAGGGCAATCAAAATCCCCAGTCAATGAATTACTGCCATTATATCCTTATGACGTAAAGTCATCCCCTAATTTAGATGGTGATTCATTAGGGCATATTGTCATGGTTGATGCAGAAGAAGTAAAACCAGCTTTGCCTCAGGATATTGACGTATCGTCAGAGGAGTATGTCGATGATCCTACGGATATTATATCAATAAATACTGGTGATGATTTAGGCCTGATACCTGTGAACGTACCTCGACAAGAAAGCTTATCTTCTGGTGTGTCAGATATTTTAGAAAGTCTAGATGAGATTGCGAAGGATACCGGTGTTTATACAGAGGCATATGGCTCGCCTTTAGTCGTATCGCATCATAGCACCGATGAATTTCATGATATTGATCTAAGTGACCCCATAAATAATGATAAATTTGAAGTTCTGGCAGCTCATATGAAAAGGGATTTGCGTCATGAGCACTCTGATTTGGCAGCTATTTATAAGGCTCAGAAAAGCAGCGCTTTTGGGGTGTTGGATTATGATGCTATCACTGGGGACAGAAGTGGGCACGCTCAACAAATTGATCGATATGTCGAAGAATTTATTGAGAACCCTAACAGTCATACAGCTGAAATTCTTGGCATGAATCTGCAATCTATGGAGCGAACTGTTCAAAAAGATCAGGGTTTTGTTGGTTATTTTGTAACAGATCCTATTTTACCAATCATTAGATCTATGCGTAAAGATTTAAGCACTGCAGAGCAAGGTTGGAGGATTGACAATAAGCACACTCGTTATTAAAGTGTATTAGTGTCATTACCAAGGGAAACTGTCGGGAATTATACCGACAGTTTCCCTTGGTAATGACACTTTTATAAATAAAACCTTTCGAGCTTTCTAAGAAAATAGTTATAACATTCTGGTGTGTGATTCATAGACATAGTTTCAATAAATTTGTTATGCAAAAAGCCTATGGACGGGCAGGTACAAGCTCGTTTAGAGAGGGTTAAATTATACGAATTGAAGCAAGACGCTGGTTATGTGTGCCGACACTGCGG
>CAYGTQ010000107.1:0-2992 GCA_964352915.1 uncultured Legionellales bacterium | reverse complement strand
AGGCTGTTACAAAGCCAAGCAGTATAACAAATCTATGTCAATGCGTAAGTCCTAAAAAAGATGGCCAGATAGATTGGCGTTTAAATTATGAGCCCCATGAAACCTCTGGTCATCAACTGTTCAGTCATGCGCCTGAAATTGAAATTGCTCATTTGATGAGATTTATGGGTGATACCACCAAACTATGGGACAGTTTCTTACCTGTCAAAAATCGTTATGTTAAATCCAGACAAGCTGATCTCAGGCTACTGAATGCCTGTATATTGGCTGAAGCCTTTGGCTTAAGTATGGAAAAAATGAGTGACATGTCCGATCTGAATTACCAGCAACTGCGCTCTATTCGCGAGAATTTCTTGACCCCAACCACTTTATCTGAAGCCAACGATGCCGTCGCCAACTACATTCACAGTTTGCCCGTGTTTCAACTCTGGGATCTGATGGATGATGGGCTGCTGGGTGATGCCGATGGACAAAAGTTTTCTGCCACCGATCACACCCTTCAGTCTCGTTATTCAAGTAAGTACTTTGGCACAGGCAAAGGTATTTCCATCTATTCACTGGTGGCTAACTTTGTGGCCGTCAATGCCACCAACATCGGCCCCAATGAATACGAAGGTCATGCACTTTATGATATGCTTTATGGTAATAAGACCGACATAGTCATTGATAAGGTCACGGGTGACAATCACTCATTGAATCAATTGAACTTTGTATTACTTGAGTCCATCCATATTGATTATATCCCAGGGATTAAAGATATCAAAGCAGCAGCTCTTGAACTGTACACAGCCAGAGAATACCATCATGATGGAGGCTTGTTAAAGCCTGCAGGTCACATCAACATTCAACGTATTCGTCGTGAACAGCAAGGTATTCTACGGGTGCTGGTGTCGATGCTGATACAAAATAATACGCAGACAACCATCGTACGTAAACTCAATTCACATACGCGCTATGTTAGATTGCGAGCTGCTTTATTTGAATACAATAAGTTGTTAAAAAGCATTCATATACTCAACATGATCCGCGACATGCCTTTGCGCAAGGCTATTCGAACAGCCAGAAACCGTACCGAATCCTATCATGCTTTGCAGAAGTTAATTCGCCAAGTTTATGGTAGTGTGTTCAAAGGCCGCAAAATCATCGATAATCGGATCAGTGCTCATGCGACAAGATTGGTGGCCAATGCTGTGATTGCTTACAATGCGACCCTCTTGAACTCAATGTATGAAAAGATACGCAGGCAGAATATTTCTGAAAAAAATCTCAAGGACTTTGCAAGAATTTCTCCCATTGCCTGGCAACATGTGCTTTTTACCGGCAGATATCATTTTATGGAAAGTGGCGGGCAAGTTGATATTGAGTCTTTCGCCAGTCAATTACAGGAAATTTGGACTTCTCATGAGCATAAAAGTCAATGTGAGTGAACTTTAGTCTACAAAAAACCAGTTTCTTCCACAGAACCCGTTCTTGATTACAAAAAGAACAAATTAAACCTATCAAAGCAGGAAATAAAGATTCTGTGAAGTTCTGCGATCTCAATTATTAGATGTCGATCACCTAATATTCAAATCACACAAAACTGTTCGACATCATAATTATTATCATCTCGATCACTTCCACATTGACCGATCGACATCATAATTTTCGGGGATCGACATCGCAAGAATATGCAGGGAGCAAAGTGTAAACAACACTCAGTAATAAGCCAGAGCAGCAACACCCTATCACGCCTGATGGTGAAATAGAGAATAAATACGATAAGCCTAAAGGCTCGGTTTTATCAAAGACAGGGACTGTGCTGCATCCACTGTGCATGTCAAAAGATGACAAATGCTCTCAAGCCCGAAGATTCTCCCCAGGCTTGATGTTCGCTCAATCAGGCTGGCTTACTCTCAGCGCTGCTCTTTGATGTTAACACGACGCTCTTTGTCTATGGATTTCTCAGAAAATTCTGACATAGGATGGCCATCGCCATCAGCTTTGATAGCCATTCTCTGTCCTTGCACACCCATGGATGCCAATTGTTTTTTGACAGCTAAAGCTCTTTTTTTAGACAGGCCATAGTTGTAAGTATGTGAGCCCACGGGGCTGGCATGACCTTCAATAGTCACTTTTTTATGAGGAAGTTTTGATAAGCAATGCGCCACACCTTTAAGCTCTTGCTTGTACTCAGGCTTTACATGACTACTGTCGTGATCAAACAAGACATTGGTTTGATTGTAAGTGATCACATCCATGCATTGGCTGGAGCTCATACGTAAACCATCAGAGCGGCCTAACAGGTATACCAGTTTAATCTGAGGTGTAAAGGCATGTCTTTTGTGGCTCGGTACATAAGTATCTTTTAACTCAGCACGCACACCGAAACGACGGTTAAAGAAATATTCAGCACCTACACCAAAAGATAAGTGCATCATGTTTTTTTGAGCTGATGTGTTGAAATGATGGTAGCCCAGACCAGCTGTGATCACAGGCTCCAGTGAACCTATGGTACCCAAAGGAGATTTATGAAATACATAATCACCATTAAAAACCAAACCGCGAGCTCTGGCATGATTGGAGTGATGAGCATAAATTTTATTGTCCAGCCAATGGGCGCTGACTTCAAATGAATGTTTTGCCAAAAAATAGTTACCTAAGCCCACTCCTAAAGAAGGCGCGTTACCTATTTTAAAGTGATCATGATAATGCCCATAACTCACACTACCTATGGCAAATGGCTGGTTCACCAGTTGGGATGATGCTGAACTGCTGATAAGCGCCATCGCTATGATTAGGTTAGTTTTTGGGTGTTTCATCATTGTCTCCAAGTTTTTTTGTGACTATCTTGAGGCAGCAAACACTAACACCGGCAAGAAACCTATGTCAAATGAATTTTTTACGTTTTAAGTAAATAATTTCCAGAATAATTAAAAGAACAATCGTAAGCGGTAATTTATACCCTTCTTGAATGAAGGCGCGAAAAAAGGTTTGCGGTGAAGTGTGATTT
>CAYGTQ010000106.1:0-3019 GCA_964352915.1 uncultured Legionellales bacterium | reverse complement strand
ACCTGGACCGATCGACATCATAATTTTCGGGGATCGACATCGCAAGAATATGCAGCCGCAGACTAATGGTATCTGTGAGAGGTTTCACCGCACCATGAAGCAGGAGTTTTACGACATTGCATTTCGCAAGAAAATATACACTTCTGTTGAACAACTACAAACTGATGTCTATCAATGGCTCAATACCTACAATCAGCTCAGACCACATTCTGGAAAATTTTGTTATGGTAAAACACCCATGCAAACCTTTAACGATGCCAAGCACTTGGCAAAAGATAAGCAGTTGGATACACTGTTCCAAAACAACGAACAAAGTACCAACGTACAACCCAATTTGTCTGACAATAATCATGTCTGATAAATAGCAACTGTCAGATTAAGTTTGAGCTAATACAGGTAATGACACTTTTACACTTAATTTCAGATCTGATCCCACTCAAAAGCGATGACTATGCCATAGAAAAGATATCACCAGATGAACGGATATCTTCAACCCGCGGTATTTCTTCTCCATGCTCTCGCAACTGAGTATCGCAACTCCTGCGCATTTCTTCAATGTATTCATCATCAAAAACGGGCTGAGTTACCATTTCTGGTTCTTCTTCAACATTTGATCCCCATTCATCTTCAGCTGATTCAGCTTCAACTTCCTCAGTAGCTGAGCTCCATCTTGCGTAAATACTCTTCAAATGAACTGTATCTTTATTTGATGCTCGTTTTAAGGCCAGCTTCCATCTATCTGTAATAGACATTTGTTCACTACTAAGCTCGCCTTCAAAACTCTCAATTCTGCCAATAAGTGCCTTGCATACTGCTGTATTGCCAAAATTGGCCATAAACAATTTCTGTTCAAACTTCTCTGCGTATATACACACACCCTCTTCATGTGGCTGCAGAGGCAAGGCGGACATAAACTTCATCCCCCCCACCATACTTTTAAGATATTGAATATCCTCATCCAACTGGGCAATATGAGGTTGTGTCTCTTCTGCCTTATGAAGTTTTTCAGCTTTTGCAGCTAACATAGCTTGCAGCGAGGAATCTTGCTGAGGCTGGACAGAAGCACCCTGGAACATTCTTTTAGTCATCTCGTTAAATTTGAGCACCAAAGCAGGGGGCGGTAATTTAGCCATAACCAACCTACCAAAATCTTGTATCGCGCTATCATATGTTGCCTCCAGATCCAGTGTTGGTTTCTGTATAAAACTTTGCACTTCAACAGGTAACTGAGCACAGTCTTTTCCTTGCATATAACTTAAGAAAGCACCACGTCTAGCTTGAGTTAACTCTTCCGCAGTTCTCTCAACCTCCTCTGCATGAACAGGTGCTACTTTAACAACAACAGACGGGGCGTGTGTTGCTGGCTTCCTGGCGTCTTTCACTGCCCTTAATTCTTTGTCTTCAAGAGCCAATAATCTGTCAACCAACGGTGCAATGAGCTCATCCTCCAAAGATAAATCTAAATTCATGATGCTTTGGTCCATGTGAGCACGAGATGCTTTCTTGCTAACGACACCAAGAAGATCATTATCAGGATCATGCTCTTTTAACAGAGCAATCAACTCTCTTTGCTCTTTACTCAAAACAAGAGGAGCTGCTGGAACAGCAACTGCTGGTTTTGGCTGAACAACGTCATGCCCTGCTTCCACACCCAGGCCTCTGGCTGCAAAAATAGCTGCCTGGGCCTCTGGTTCTAACTTCCCTACCTGGGCAATCAAAGCCTGCACATCCCCAGAGGCACCTCCCATGGCCATTTTTTGGGCTACAGCCATTGGATTTTTAAATACTTTCAAAGCCTTTAACCACTTATTCTCAGCATCATGCTCAGCAAGCCCACCTATCAATGCTTGATGATCACCTGATGCCGCAGCTAAAGGAACAGCAACTGCTGGTTTTGGCTGAACAACGTCATGCCCTGCTTCCACACCCAGGCCTCTGGCTGCAAAAATAGCTGCCTGGGCCTCTGGTTCTAACTTCCCTACCTGGGCAATCAAAGCCTGCACATCCCCAGAGGCACCTCCCATGGCCATTTTTTGGGCTACAGCCATTGGATTTTTAAATACTTTCAAAGCCTTTAACCACTTATTCTCAGCATCATGCTCAGCAAGCCCACCTATCAATGCTTGATGATCACCTGATGCCGCAGCTAAAGGAACAGCAGAAGCCACAACCTCTGGTTTTGGCTGAATGACAGGTTCAACGGGTTTATCAATCACAGAATGTACCGTCGGATCCAATTGAGCATCAGGCGAGACTGATTCTAGCTTCACCAAATCACCGTGTTCTGCGCGGTTAACTGTTCTTTTAATGGCATCACGTACTGCACTGAAAAAGCTCTTGAAAAGCCGAACCATTTTGTTCAATGCGCCAGAAAAACCGGTGGTGGCACGTAAGCGACCCATTTCCTGTGCTTGGTATACAAGGAAACCCACTGGTGTAGCCACCACAACGCCCTCTGGAAAATCTTCATAGGCACGATAATCTTTATTATCTTGCAGCTCTGCATTCAGCGTCTTAATCACTTGCTCAACTGAGTGCCTGTCCTGGGTCACAAGCGATACAAGTGGGCCAAAGCTTTCTTCTGTTTGTAATATAAATCTCCTGACAACCTCTCTAATCGCTTTCGTTGCGTCATCATCAACTTCGCACTGAGCATTTATCTCTTTGAAGCTGTGGGCTGCTTGTGTCAACCACCTCTCTTCGGCTTCCGTAAGCTCTTGCTCTCTCTCAAAAATATGGTAACGCAACATACCTTGAAAAGCCGCATTAGCTGCATGATATAAATCACCATGTTCTTCTTCTGTTAAATCAAAAATTGCTGGGGTTTGGGTGGACACAGCCATTGTGATACTCCATGTTTTATTTTAAGGAAACTAATTTATTTATAGACCAGTAAAAGCATAAGTCCAAGAATACTTGAAATCCAAATGGCAATCTTTTGTACAAACACTATGTTCGTTTGAATTGTAAAAGTTCCGATTTAATCTGACACTCTTATCAAATTGAGTTAAAATTGATT
>CAYGTQ010000105.1:0-3053 GCA_964352915.1 uncultured Legionellales bacterium | reverse complement strand
CAAAGCGAATGATGCGAGCGTCATCTTGCCATATTTGATCAACAGCAGCGCAATCGATGACTTCAGGGATGGATTGTGTATGTGCATAAATTTCACTGGTGCCGATGCGCACACCCTTAGGATTAAGTGTGGTATCTGAGCGGCCATAAATAATGATGCCATCGTTGGCAGTAATTTCAGCAAAATCACTGTGATGCCAAACGTTTTCAAATCTACTGAAGTAAGCGTTAAAATATTGGCTGCGTTTTGTATCATTCCAAAAACCCACAGGCATTGATGGAAATGGTTGGGTGCACACAAGCTCTCCTTGCTTTTGGCGTATAGGCTGCCCCTCATCATCATAGACATCCACAGCCATCCCCAGCCCACGCCCCTGCAACTCTCCTCGGTGTACGGAGCGCATAGGGTTGCCTAAAGCAAAGCAGGAAATGATGTCAGTGCCCCCTGAAATGGAAGACAGTTGTACATCTTTTTTAACATCTTGGTAGATGTAGTCAAAGGTTTCGGGTAAAAGAGGTGAGCCTGTGGTGAGAATGCTTTTAAGAGACTTTAAATTAAATTCTCTGTTGGGTCGGATACCCAATTTATGGGTGCTGTTGAGGTAACTGGCACTTGTCCCAAAAATGTGGATATTTTCTTTTTCAATGAGCTGAAATAATCGTGCAGGCTCAGGCTCTGTAGGACAGCCATCGTACAGCACCAGTGTGGCACCTTGGGCAAGGCTTGTAATGAGCCAGTGCCACATCATCCAGCTGCAGGTAGTGAAAAAGAAAATACGTTCATGCTCTTCTAGATTACTGTGTAATACCAATTCTTTTAAGTGTTGCAATAAAGTCCCGCCAGCCCCATGCACGATGCATTTAGGCTTCCCTGTGGTACCTGAGGAATACAGAATATACAGGGGGTGATCAAAAGGCAGTTGCTCAAAAGTTAAAGGCTCTTGTGTTTGGGGTAATTGTTGGTAGGAGGTGATGCGACCGTTGCGGGTATCATCTATTTCATCATCAGTGTGGTAGGGCACCATTAGGCAGTGTGTGATGCTTGGGATAGCTTTAAGAATGCCATCAATTTTCTGCTGATTGTTGTGAAACTTTTGCTTATAGTATTGACCATTGCTTGCAAAAAGCACTTTGGGTGTGATTTGTTCAAAGCGATCAATGATGCCTGCTTCGCCAAAATCAGGTGAGCAAGCTGACCAGATGGCTCCTAGGCTTGTGGCTGCAAGCATGGCAGTGATGGTTTCAGGCATGTGTGGCATTAAACCTACCACGCGGTCACCAGCAGTGACACCCAATCCTTTTAACCCTGCGCTGACACGTGCTACTTCCTGATGCAATTGTGCGTAAGTTAGTGTTCGCCGGTGATTTTTTTCATCAACGAAAATAATTGCCAGTTTGTCATCACGGCGTGACAGCAAGTTTTCTGCAAAATTAAGTTTGGCGCCTTTGAACCATTGGCTTGTGATCATATGCTCTGTAGGTTCTAGAATGCTTTGAGGAGGAGCGCTGTGTTTGATGTTGAAAAAGTGCCAACAAGCTTTCCAGAAATGTTCACTGTCCTCAATTGACCAGGTATACAGCTCATCATAATTTTGCAAGGATAACGATAGATTTTTATTCACGTAATTAATAAAAAGTTGTAGTTGACAGCTGGCTTTAAATTCAGGTGATGGTGTCCATAAAGGCTGAGTCATAGCAACTCCTGTCTAGGATGTTTGATTAGGGATAATTTGGCGTTCAGAGGCCGCTTTAACTGTTTGCTCAGAAAGTGGTTGGCTTTAATCAGTTCTTGTAAATTAATACCAGTTTTAATGCCCAAGCCATTGAGCATATGCAGCAAATCTTCACTGGCCACATTACCACTGGCACTTTTAGCATAAGGGCAGCCACCAACACCGCCCACAGCACAGTCAAAGGTTCGTATCCCCATATTAAGAGCTGCATATATATTGGGTAATGCTTGAGCTCGGGTGTCGTGGAAATGCATGGCGATGGCTTTTTTAGGTAAATGTTTACCTAAGCTTGCTATTAATTTTTCAGTTTGTTTGATGTTACCAAGACCAACGGTATCACCAAAAGAAATTTCATAGCAGCCTAATTGGTGCAATCTTTTAGCGAGCTTTACTACAGTACTCAGTGGTATTTGACCTTCATAAGGGCAACCAAAAACACAGGACAAGTAGCCACGAACAGCCATTTTATGTCGTTGGGCTTCTTGTATGACTTCTTTGTAGCGGAGAAGACTCGTTTCAATATCACAGTTGATATTCTTCTGAGAGAATGTATGGCTCGCTGAAGCAAAAATAGCAATTTCTTTGCATTGAGACTTTATCGCAGCTTTCAAGCCATGTAAATTTGGTACCAAGACGCTGTAGTGTGTGTGAGGATGGGCCAAATCTAATCCTTGTAGGACTTCATCGCTTTGCACCATTTGTGGTATGGCCTTAGGTGATACGAAACTGCCAGCTTCGATGTGCGAAAAACCAGCAACGGTTAGTTTTTTAAGTAAAGCGATCCTAGTCTTGACAGATAGAATGGTAGGTTCACTTTGCAAACCATCGCGAGCACCGACTTCTACCAGTTTGACTGTTCTGGGCAAGCCCATTTGGCGCCTCCTATGTTTTGTTTTCAGTGATTTCTTGCAAATCGATAAGCAAAGATCCTTCTGGCACTTGGTCGCCTGGTTTAAAGAAGAGTTCGGTGACTATGCCAGCAAAAGGTGCCTGAATACTATGTTCCATTTTCATAGCTTCTAAGCGAAGCAAGGTATCACCTGCTTGAACTGTGGCGCCTTTTTGTACGCTGATGTCGACAACCACACCTGGCATAGGGGCTTGCAGTAAATGATTGTTTTCATCTTCATCATGAACTAATTTAGGCAAAGCTGGTTTGAAGGCAATGCTTTGTGCGTGGTTGTAGAGTTTGGTAGTGTCATGTTGAACCAGTGCATCGAGTCTTAACAGCTTTTCTGATACAGTTGAGCTTATTTGATCATGGTTGCATTTGACATCATACAGCAGCAAGGTATCTTGAGCATCAATCACTGCTTGGTAA
>CAYGTQ010000104.1:0-3082 GCA_964352915.1 uncultured Legionellales bacterium | reverse complement strand
GCTGCGGTTCAATGGGCTGCATGAAACTTTGTCCGATAAATTGAGGAAGATCACTTTCAAGGTCGCCATCATTGCTGTCATGAGAAAGTTACTAGCCATACTCAACCGTGTTATGCAACGACGTACGCCGTGGCAAGAGAAAAATCCAAAATTGGCTTGACATCAAACATAGATGCTACGTATTATCACTGCACCAGGACTTACTCGGTGGTTGGGGGACGTTTTGGCAGTCGACTGAAATAAGGTGGCAGAGTCATGCCGCATCATTGCGATGATTTTAAAAAAGCCCAAAGTCTTTTTGATAAGCTTGCCCATCAACGCACACGCTGCCGTCATTATCAAAAAGTTTCTTAATCATTTATTCGCTGTTATAATCTTTTCTTAATCCATGCAAAAAAGGAAATCGACATGTCTAAAAAAATCATTCAAGCTGCCATCAAACAGCAGAAAGAAGCTCTTAAGAAAAGCCAAAGTCTTGAGAAAAATTTGAAAGAGTTGAACAAAGAGCTCAAAGCTTCAGAGAAATCTTTAGAGAACATGCTGAAAATTTTCAACCAAGAAGAAAAAGCAGTGACTTTAGCTAAGAAAGCGGTCAGGAAAGTCAAATCAGCTAAAAAGACTGTGGTTAAAAAAGCCAAGGCGGCCACAAAAACCGTGACCAAAGCCGCTGAAAAAACCAAGCGCAACGCTCAAAAATCTGTCAAAAAAGCTGTGAAGGCTGTCCAGTCTGCTGCTTAGTGGCTCTCACACACAGAGAGTGGCAGCGCAACGCCCTCTCTGTGTGGTGAGTTTTCCCAGGTAAATCATGAAGCCGAAACCAATCAAATTTTTTAATCTTTATGGCCATCTTTGCTGGAGGCATGGCAATCATGCTCAACACTTTACCACAGGCAACTCTTGCCATGATGTGGTGTACTTGGGTGAGCGATGATTCTGTCGCATCTGCCAAGGTTGCTCAAAGCCACTGGAAGCCAAGCGCAAGGTATGTTTACCAAAGCGTCGATTGATGTTGTCCACCAAGTCCATCATGCTGTCTTCATTGGCTTGCTGGATTGGCGTAAGCATATCAAACTGTCTGTGCTCTCGAGAGCTTAAACCATACAACCACACCCCTGCTTTGCTGTAAATAAAATGGGAGATATAAATACGCTCAAGAATGAGCTTAGCAAATTTAAGTGCATGACTTGTGTGGGATAATGAGACAGGGAAAGCCATGCTGCCATTTAATAGGTTGACGTCATGTTGCCGATGAGGCTTTAAAAACACGCCTATACCTGCTGCATCACTTTTTTGCGCTCTGAGCTTCTCACATGCGCGTGAGACATGATGACTGATGGCTTCTTGTAAATGCTTTTTTTCTGTTATTTGACATCCGAAAGAGCGAGAGCAAAGAATTTGTTTTTTATCTTCAACCTCTTCCAAGCCAAGACAATTTTGACCTCGGAGCTCTCGTATCAATCGTTCCATCACAACACCAAAGCGTTGCCGCATCGAAGTAAGCTCACTTTGTTTTAACTGCTCAGCATTGAAAATTCCCATGCCAAGCAAGTGTTGGCTGAGTCGTCGCCCTATACCCCAAATATCTTTCAGTTGAATCAGCGATAAGTCATCTTGAGCTTTAAGATAATAAACCGATGTTTGATAAATCCGTTTAGCCATGAAATTAGCTGCTTTAGCCAATGTTTTTGTTGGGCCTAAGCCAATGGATACAGGAAGGCCTGTGCATTTTAAAATGTGTTGCCTTAATCGTTTAAGCCCATTCATATCAGGGGATTTAAGGCGAAGAAAAGCTTCATCAATTGAATACATTTCCATATCTGACTCAAAAGATTGAATCAAGCTCATCACACGTCCAGACATATCACCATACAGAGCATAGTTAGAAGACAGAACCACAATATTAAATTTTCTACAGAGCGCTTTGATTTTAAAAAGCGGCGCCCCCATGGCAACGCCTACAGCCTTGGCCTCTTCACTTCTGGCAATCACACAGCCATCATTGTTGGAAAGGATGACCAGAGGGCGATGGGTTAACTCAGGGTTAAAGACTCGCTCACAGGAAGCGTAGAAATTGTTGCAATCAATAAGCGCATAACAGCTCATGGGCATTTTCTTGTCGCATGAATCACATAGGTGACCACACCCCAGAGAAAGTCATCAGAGTTTTGAATAGGTATGGGTGGGTAATTGTCATTTTCAGGCACAAGCAGCACTTGCCTTCCTTGTTTTTTCAGGCGCTTCACTGTCAGCTCACCTTCCACCACAGCAATCACCACATCACCTGATTGGGGCGGCAGGCTTTTATCCACCACCAGCAAATCACCTGACTCAATACCAGCGCCTACCATAGAATCACCTTTGGCTCTGACCAGAAATGTAGCGGCAGGGTGAGGCATCAAATGCTCATCAAGACTTAAAGTAGAATCCACATGGTCATCGGCAGGTGATGGGAAGCCAGCCGAGACACTGTGGCTGTACAAAGGTAAGTGGTAGGCTCTATTCTCCACAAAATTCTGTACTGTTTTTTTTAAGCTTTCTGGCACGCGGATAACAGCCGTGCTTTCGCCGTACTTGCCTGAATCTTTGGGGCGGCCTGCCCCTGTTCTAGCGCCACCACTGCTCATACACTCTCCTCATGCAAAACCCATCTTTGAATTATGTAACAATTATTAAGAAGCGCAAGTGTTTCTTGAGTCATTTATTAATTCGCATTGTCTTATATTTGCATAGTAAAGAAAACGATCGTTTGTTAGACAGCTGATGTAGTCATTGGTTGAGCGATGTATCTTTGAGATCAAAGCAGTTTGTATTTAAGGCATGAGACACCAGATCAGCTTTCAGTCAATCCGATTTTTCTAAGCACACTGTCATTCATACAATAAACTGTATTTGGGTGCAAGGTCTGACGAATCGACACATATTTTGGAAGATATCTAATAAAATCATAGGGTTATTTTTCAGCAATGATTTTGCTGATTAGATTAAGGAATTTTTTTACGAATGGGTCCATGGGATGTCCATTTTAGAGATCTTACCCTGCTTTAGAGGACAGTAAATTGTTAAGATTTATGAACTTAATAAG
>CAYGTQ010000103.1:0-3486 GCA_964352915.1 uncultured Legionellales bacterium | reverse complement strand
TAGGCTTTTTGCATAACAAATTTATTGAAACTATGTCTATGAATCACACACATGAAGCTCTTGAATTCGGTCAAAGGTACAGGTCCTGTATCAGCTTATTATTTGACGGCTTACCTGCCAGAACTGGGGCATGTTTCCCGCAAAACTATTGCCAGCCTGGTGGGTGTGGCACCCTACAATCGTGACAGTGGTAAGTATCGAGGTAAACGTTCATCCAGGGTGGCAGAGGTGCTTTAAGGCGAGGTCTTTACATGGCAGCTGTCTCGGCTGCAAGAAGTAACCAAGACTTAAAGGCTTTTTATCAAAAACTCAGGACACAAGGTAAACCTTTTAAAGTCGCCATCATTGCTGTCATGAGAAAATTACTAGCCATATTCAACCGTGTTATGCAACGACGTACGCCTTGGCAAGAGAAAAATCCAAAATTTTCTTGACATCAAACATAGATGCTTGATCCAAATTTTCGGTAGAGTTTCGATTTTACATTTCTGATCATGCACTGCAAGACCATAAAAAGCTCTCCCATGCCATTAGAGCTTATTGACAAGTAGAGAATCGTTTGCACTGGTCATTGGATGTTAGTTTTAATGAAGACCGGTGGCGCTCTAAGCTTGGTAAATGTGCTAAAAATATGGGGCTTATTAACACAAAATAGCCCTCAACCTTTTAAGAAATGAGAAAACTGCCAAAGTCGGGATTAAAAATAAAAGACTTATGGCTGCTTGGGACCAAAATTATTTATTAAAGGTTCTTGGATTGGAAAATATCTAGATGCGATTGTCCTGGAAAAATAGCTTTTAATTTATTTTTTATTGTGTGTTTGTACGCATCAATGGGAAAAGCAAGACATCTCTGATAGAAGCTGAGTCTGTTAAGATCATGATTAATCTGTCAATGCCAATTCCCTCTCCAGCTGTTGGGGGTAAACCATACTCCAGTGCCGTAATATAATCTTGATCGTAGTGCATAGCTTCATCATCACCATGGTCTTTAGCTAAAACTTGCTCCTTAAAACGGCGAGCTTGATCGTGCGGATCGTTAAGTTCAGAGAAAGCATTAGCCACTTCAAAACCAGCTATAAAAAACTCAAAGCGATCCGTAATGCTTGGATCAGCATCATTGACTCGCGCCAAAGGAGATACTTCTGTCGGGTATTCTGTAATAAACGTAGGTTGAATTAACTGATGTTCGGCTGTTTTTTCAAAGATTTCCAGTAAAATCTTACCTAGTCCCCAATGAGACGCTACTGAAAAACCGAGTTCTTTTAGATATGCGCTCAACATATCTTTGCAGTTCAAATCTTGTTGTTTTAACTGAGAATTGTAATACAAAACGGCCTCTTTAAGTGTCATTTTCTTAAAAGGTGCTGCAAAACTTATCTTCTGCTCCTGGTAAATTAGACTTGTTGAGCTTTTAATGTATTGAACCAGCTTTGATAACATGTCTTCAGTTAAAGCCATCAAATCTTTATAGTCACTGTAAGCTTGGTAAAATTCTAGCATTGTGAATTCTGGATTATGTTGGGTAGATATTCCTTCATTTCTAAAATTACGATTAATCTCAAAAACTCGTTCAAAACCACCTATAACAAGGCGCTTCAAATAAAGTTCTGGTGCAATGCGAAGAAAAAGAGGCAAATCCAAAGCATTATGATGGGTAGAGAATGGACGTGCTGAAGCTCCTCCTGGAATTTGCTGCATCATAGGTGTTTCAACTTCAATGAAAGATCTTTCAGTAAAATAATTACGAATAAACTGAATGGCAAGACTTCTTGTCATGAAGGTCTTTTTAGAATCATCATTAACAATTAAATCTAAATAGCGATAGCGATATTTAAGCTCTGTATTGGCCAGGCCATGGTGTTTGTCAGGCAAAGGTCGAATAGACTTAGTTAAAAGCTCAATAGCATTGAGCTTGATGGATAATTCACCTGTTTTGGTTCTAAACAAATATCCTTGCGCACCAACGATGTCACCAATATCCCAAGTTTTAAAATTTTTATAAAGGTCTTCACCTATGTTGTCGCGGACTACATACAACTGAATTTGACCGGTCATATCTTGAATATGTAAAAATGAAGCCTTACCCATAATTCTCTTTAAACGAATACGACCGGCAACTTTTATATTGAGACCTAAATTTTCTAACTGCTGTGCATCGTATTCTTTAAAATCAGCATGAATATTTTCAGCAAAATGTGTGCGCTCAAATTGGTTGGGGAAGGCTTGCCCATTTTTTCTCCACTCTTCCAGCTTGTCCAATCTTGTTTGAATGATGTCTTTTTCATCAGTTGTTCTGTCGTTCATGTTTTATTAATTCCTTGTTGTAAGCAGGCTTTCATAAACAAATCTATATCACCATCTAAAACAGCCCCTGTGTTACCTGTTTCTACATGAGTTCTTAAATCTTTAATTCTTGACTGGTCCAGCACATAAGATCGAATTTGATTTCCCCAGCCAATTTCTGATTTGGTTTTCTCTAACGCTTCTTTTTCTTGTAATTTTTTGCTCATTTCCAACTCATACAACTTTGCTTTCAATTGTTTCATAGCTTGCGCTTTATTTTTATGTTGAGAGCGATCGTTTTGGCATTGTACAACAATATTGGTTGGTACGTGCGTGATCCTGACAGCTGAGTCTGTACGATTAACATGTTGTCCACCAGCACCACTGGCGCGATAAGTATCAATGCGTAAGTCCGCTGGGTTGATCGAAATATCTATATCATCATCTACTTCAGGAGAGACAAACACTGAAGCGAAAGATGTGTGACGACGGTTTCCAGAATCAAAAGGAGATTTTCTGACCAGTCGATGCACACCAGTTTCATATTTAAGCCAACCATAAGCATAATCACCTCGGTATTCAATGGTAGCGCTTTTAATACCAGCCACGTCACCAGGAGATACTTCCAGAAGTGCTACTTGATAGCCTCGTTTTTCACCCCAGCGCAAGTACATTCTAAGCAACATCTCCGCCCAATCCTGAGCTTCAGTCCCACCTGAGCCTGAATGAATATCTAAATAAGCATGATGACTATCCATGGCGTGGTCAAACATGCAACTCAGCTCAAATTCTTCTACAATAAATTGTTCTTTCTCTACTTCAGCTCCAATCAAATCAACGGTATCTGTGTCATCATCAGATACTGCCAAATCAATCAACTCATCATGCTCCGATAAGCGATTTTCACATTCGTTGATACCGTCAAGCCAAGAAGAAATTTGAGATGCTTCTTGATTAAGGGCTGCAGCCTTATCAGGGCTTTGCCAAGTCGATTGATCTTCTAATAGTAAATTAATTTCAGCAAGGCGCTCTTCTTTGCTATCACAGTCAAAGACGCCCCCGAATGGTTTGTAGACGAGCTACTAATGATTGAATGGTTTGTTTGATACTGGTGTTCAGAGCCAAGTTGCTACCTCGCAATTCATATGGCGCGCCCGGAGAGATTCGAACTCCCGACCACCTGGTTCGAAGCCAGGTACTC
>CAYGTQ010000102.1:0-3507 GCA_964352915.1 uncultured Legionellales bacterium | reverse complement strand
TGCCAGGGGCAAGTGCCATGTCAATGGCATCGAAAGCTTTTGGAGTTTTGCCAAAAGGCGGCTTGCCAAATTTAATGGCTTAACTGATAATAAATTTTTTCTACATCTCAAAGAGTGTGAGTTTAGGTTTAATCACAGAGAGAAAAATGATTTACTTCCTGTCATGTGGAAAGCTTGGATTGCTTAAAACTGCTAGTCTAGACCCAATCTAGATCCGATGATTTATGCAATTATATGATTAATATTACCTCTTGCCTAGATAAAAATTTAATATATACATGCAATTAAGTTAAAAATAGGCTATGCTGCCTGTAAGATTCGTTGTACAGGGTATTTACTAACTATATAGTCAATACATGAGGACTTTATTTATATAACCGTCGCTTTCGGAGTGTTAAAATGAATTTTACACAGAGCTATCAAGAAATATTAGATTTTTGGTTTGCAGACGGTATGCAAAGTAGATGGTATGTGAAAGATAAAGAATTCGATGCGCTTATTATTGAAAAATTTTTGCCGGCGTATCAAGATGCTTTGGAAGGAAAATTAGAATCCTGGAAGGATAGTATTAGCGGAGTTTTAGCACTGATTATTTTATACGATCAATTTCCAAGAAATATGTTTCGCGGCCGCAAACAATCATTTGCGACAGATGGACAAGCCAGAGAATTAACTTATTTTTCTATTCACAAAAATTTGGGCAAAAATCTTCCGGATGAAAAAAAACAATTTTTATATATGCCTCTTATGCATAGTGAAACACTTCAAGATCAAGAGTTATCCGTACAGCTATTTTCCAAGTTTAAACAGCTGTCTGCGTATGATTATGCTGTGAGACATAAAGATATTATTGCTCAATTTGGGCGGTTCCCGCACAGAAATATAGTTCTAGACCGAGGGAGCACAAGAGAAGAAATAGAATTTTTAAAAACCTCTAATTCAAGTTTTTAATCGGACAGCATCTTGGCTTTATAAAAGTATGATATGTATTAGTGTCATTACCGAGGGAAAGTGTCGGATTAATTACCAGGGGAAATTGACGGATCTAACCTAATCAGTGATTTTCTAAATCTAATTTCGTGATTTAGGAGATAACCCCGCTCTGTCTAACTTTCTAACACGCGACAACTTTCCTGACAGAGAGGGTGGGTGATCGACATCTAATAATTGAGATTACAAAACTGCACAGAATCTTTATTTCCTGCTTTGATAGGTTTAATTTGTTCTTTTTGTAATCAAGAAGGACAGTCTGCTATGAGTCAAAGGAGAGTATCTATGTTGAAATTAAGAGAACTGTTAAGGTTAAAATGGGATGGCAAGCTTGGCCATCGGGCTATTGGCCGTGCTATCAATGTGTCACCGAGTACGGTAAGTTATTACAGCCGTGCTTTTCAAGCCAGTGGTTTATCCTGGCCTGTGCCGGGATCCTGGGACGATGAGCAGCTCAAAAATCGCTTAGAGCCCTACTGCTATCAGTTGAAAGGCTCTTATGGTCATACTAGAGATGCTTAAAAATTACACTGGTTTTGTTATGACTACTCACCATGAAGTGAAATAAGTTTTTCGTCTGCTTTTGTGCTCAATGCCAAGTGTTCATCGATTAAATCAATATCTCAGTTCTATTTAAGATTGCGTTAGTTTGCTTAAACAAATCATCTTCTTTATCATCCGATAAAAACCTATCTACCTATTATGTTTATGCAGCAACATCATAAGTCATCGCGGCGTCCATTGCCTGATCGGTTACGGCCTGCATCTCTCAGTGATGTTGTAGGGCAAGAGCATTTGACTTCAGGTGGGATGCCATTGCAGCATATGCTGAAAAGCGGTCATATTTTTTCAATGATTTTATGGGGACCACCTGGGTGTGGCAAAACTACGGTGGCACGTATTGTTGCTGAAAACTCTGGATTACATTTCGAGCAATTCTCAGCCATTTTCACGGGAGTTAAAGAGCTTAAAGCAGTTTTCGAAGCGGCACGACTTAGACGTCAATATGGTGGACAAACTCTGTTATTCATTGATGAAATCCACCGTTTTATGAAATCTCAGCAGGATGCATTTTTGCCTGTTGTAGAAGATGGGACAATTGTGTTAGTGGGTGCCACAACCCAGAACCCATCTTTTGAATTGAATGCAGCGCTGCTATCACGCTGTCAAGTGTTGGTTTTAAAACGTTTAGATGATGAAGCATTAGAGGTATTGCTACAGCGTGCAGAAGCTTCAGAAGGAAAAATCTTGTCACTGACAGCTCCAGCACGTGATATGCTCAAAATGGTTGCTGATGGAGATGGACGTTATGCTTTATCCATAGCTGAACAGGTTCAGAATCAAACCGATACACTCGATCTTGACGGTTTAATGAAAATCATTCAGCATCGAGCCCCGCTTTATGATAAAAAAAATGAAAGTCATTACAATCTCATTTCTGCTTTGCATAAAGCTGTGCGAGGAAGCAATCCTGATGCAGCGCTTTACTGGTTTGCTCGTATGCTTGCCGGAGGTGAGGATGCTGGTTTTATCGCGCGAAGGATGACTCGCATCGCCACAGAGGATGTTGGTTTGGCAGATCCACAAGCTTTACCGCAATGTATTGCTGCGTGGGAGGCCTATGAGCGCCTTGGCTCACCAGAAGGAGAGCTTGCGTTGGCACAAGCCTTAATTTATATTGCAACTGCACCTAAATCAACTGCTGTTTATTCAGCTTTTAAGCAAGCTCAAGAAACTGCAAAAAAGACAGGCTCCCTGATGCCACCTAAACACATTCTAAACGCGCCAACAAAATTAATGCGTGAACAAGGTTATAGTGGAGGGTATATTTATGATCCCGATACACCAGAAAGCTTCTCAGGTCAAAACTATTTTCCGGAAGAAGCAGGGCTTATGTCTTTCTATGAGCCAGTTGAGCGTGGTTTCGAGAGAGAGATCCAAAAGAGACTTGTTTACTGGAATAAATTACGAGCCCATAAAATTAAAAAATGATATCATACAATTGAATAATTGGACCTTTTTCAAGTGCGCAGTAACACGAATAAACAAAAGTATCATGTAGAAACTGCTTGAATTGAAAAGAGCTATGAAAGGGTGATCTTGATAAAACACTGTATGATGAAGGCAAGGCCAGATCAATCTGTCAGCGCTAGCCATCGATTCCGCAGGACTCAAAATACTCTCACCAGATTTAACTAATTGATTAAATGAATATTTACTATCAACATTGGTTATACCGGCATTGCGGCATTGCCAGTTGATTGATTTTGTTAATGATGGAGCACTTGATACCTATTTCCCGCGATTGACGGTTGTTAGTTCGAGCACTGATATTCGTACCCAGTAGTTTTTTGAAACGAAACATGACAGTTTCGGCGAGACTGCGCTGATGACGCATGTTTTTCTTCTTCCAGTATTTTAAATCATGATATTGTACTTGTGATACAGCGTGGTTACGTAATCTGTAAAAGTTCCGATTTAATCTGACACTCGAATCAAATTGAGTTAAAATTGATT
>CAYGTQ010000101.1:0-3510 GCA_964352915.1 uncultured Legionellales bacterium | reverse complement strand
TTGTGCAGGAGACTGCAGCCGGCTTGCCAATAGCTCCTTAGCCGGGAATTGCTGAGAAATGGGTACAACACTGGCGTGATGAACAGGCAACGCGTTATACTGCTTGGCTTATTCAGAGTACATGTTTCATTGTGTGAGAACGATGGTCATTCGACGTTACGTCCGCCAGGAATTGGCGCAAATGACAGCGGTAACACTTTTGGTGTTGCTGCTGGTTTTTATCAGCCATGTGTTTGTGCGCTATTTAGGTGAAGTGGCGGCAGGTAAATACCCTATTATCTTTATGATAGAGATTTTACTGCTTGAAGTGCCACACCTGCTGGGCATTTTATGCCCATTGAGCTTCTATCTTTCATTGATGCTGGTGTTAGGTCGATTGTATGCTGACAGTGAAATGGTGGTTTTGTGCGCCAGTGGTATGAGCCAAGGCCAGCTGTTTCGTATACTTTTGAACAGTGTCTGTCTGGTCAGTCTTATAGCTGGCTGGTTGTCATTGTATCTGGTGCCGCATGTTTTAGCGTTGCGCGCTGACTTACGTGCTGAGGCACGCTCAGCTGCATTAATTGAATTGCTTCAGCCTGATCAGTTCCATGTGATACCGCAGGATAACGCAGTAGTTTTGGTGGGGGCATTAAGCACCGATCGTAAGCATGGCCAGCAATTATTTGTAGCGCAGCAAAAACCTAGAGCTCATCCTGAGCTCAATGCACCTCAATGGCATGTTATGGTTGCCAAGCAAGGCACGGTTGAACCCAGCCGCTACCATCAGGGTGATGACTTGGTTTTGCATCAAGGTATGCGTTATGTGGGGCATCCAGGTGCTTTGGATTTTCAGAAAACTCAATTTAATCAGTATGGGATCCACTTGCCCGAACCACCACCGCCACCCAGCGATGACGTGCGTGCTTTTAAGAGCTCATATTTATGGCAAATTTTCAACCATAATGCCAGCGCCGCATCTGAATTGCATTGGCGCTTATCGTTACCTTTAGCCGTTTGGGTATTATTTCTGCTGGCATTGCCATTGAGTCACCTGGTCCCACGCCAAGGACGGTTTGCTAAAATACTGCCAGCGGCTCTTATCTATGTGCTTTACATCAATCTTCTTTTTATGGGGCGTCACTGGATTAAATCAGAAGTGGTTTCTGCCCAATTTGGAATGTGGTGGATTCATGCTTTGTTTGTTGCTGTTGCTTTATTTATGATGATGTATCGCCATTTTGGCTGGCAACGTTTTATATGGAAGCGAGCTTCACTATGAGGATTCTTGATCGCTATTTGATGCGAGTGGTGTGCAGTACCATTGCTGTTGTCTACTTGGTGGTGTTGGCTATCAACTGCTTTATCTGGCTGGCAGGTGAAGTTAATGACATTGGTCAAGAGCAGTATAACGTGTGGTATGCCTTGTATTTTGTATTGTTGCAAATGCCTTATCAATTGTCTATTTTATTCCCTCTCATTTGCCTTATTGGTGCATTGGTCGGCTTAGGTATGCTGGGTTCATCCAATGAAATTGTGGTGATGCGGGTGTCTCGCATGTCCATCAATCGCATGCTTGCTGTAATGGCTTTTCTGGCCTTGTGTCTTGGAAGTTTGGTGACAGGCTTTGGTGAGACTGTGGGCTTTTATGCCAAACATAGTGGTGAGCAATTCAAGGACCACAAACTTGGTCAGGCACTTAGCCAGGATGTTAACAAAATTTGGTTAAAACAAGGCCATGACTACTGGTATGTGGAGAAAATGTTGTCTGATGGTGCTTTGCTGGGGGTGATAGGTTTGCAATTTGATAACATAGGTCGACTAGATTCTATACTGCAAGCGCCCAAAGGACATTTGTGTGATGATTCATGGTGTCTTCAACAAGTCAAAAGTACAGTTTTTGAGGAAGACCATACATCGCTTCAGCAAGCACCTTTTACTAAAATCGAGTTAAATATAGGTTATGGCTTGCTAAGTACTATGATGCAAAACCCAGAAGATATTTCTTTAGCCATGCTTTGGCGTTTAACTCAAAACCATGACAGGGTACTAGGCAAGGTCAATAAAAATAAATATGCTTTGAGTTTTTGGCAGCGGCTTTTGCAACCATTGTATGCTTTAGTGATGATTCTTTTGGCTGTACCGATTATTTTTGGACCACTGCGTGCTTCTAATATGGGGGTCCGTTTGCTGGCTGGCGTTGTCATAGGTTTTGTATTTTATGTATTTCAAAATGTATTTGGTCCTATTGGGCTGTTGCTTCATTATCCTCCATGGGCCGCAGCTTTAGCACCTGCCTTGTTGTGCATGATGCTCAGTGGTTGGGTTATCCGAAAAATTAATTAGTTGGCAAGCTCAAGCCAAGTGCCTGTCCATAAGTCATAAGTGGTTTTCGATTGGGGATGCAGCCACATGCACAGCAAATCGAAGAGAAGCAGCCAGCCAAGCCAAGCAAGTCCCAGACGCTTGATGCACGTGCTCCAGGGGAGAGGTTTTTTCTTACTTTTAAGCACAATACCCCAAGCTCGCATACCGATGGTTTGACCACAAGCGCGCCAAGAAAGTGTAAAATATGCACTCCATACTAAAAGTAGGTAAGCTTGGTACCAGAGAGTGTAGGGAGCAATACCTTGTGGGAACCAGGTTAAAAGAGGCCAACTGGCCACATAGCATAAAGTAAGTACAATCAGCCCATCGTACATGATAGCGCCTAGACGCCTTAGAGGTGATACAATGAATGTGGCCTGCAGCATAAATTCTATTGTAAGATGTTTCGAGTTGATATCAAGTCGATCTTATAAATTTGAAGCTGTATTTGGTGATGTGTTGTTGAGGGGGATGATGTTTTGAAGTACCGTTGGTCAATTTTATTAGCTCTGTTGATAATCATTGTATTGTCATTACCTTTTTTGATGGGGATGATGATCCAGTCTAAATTTGATACCCAATTGGCACAACAGATTAATTTGCTAAAAAAACAGTGGCACGTCTCTGGTGAAGATAGTCAATTTAACTGGACAGTTAAAAACTATCGACGGGGCTGGCTGTTTTCTTATGTTGATGTTCATTTTTGGGCATATCCTCCCAATGAACCAGTCCGAAAAAATTTGGATGTGGTGATGCCTGTCGTAATTTCCCATGGGCCATTATGGCAAAAAGGCGATCAAGCTATGAAATGGCAATGGGGTATAGCCGATTTAAGCACTCAAATAGACTTGAAGTCTTTGTTAGAGCCTTATTCATTCTTAGCATCGCTTGAGTTTCCCCAAGAGCAACCAAAAATTTTAATTGATGTAAAAGTAACATGGGACAAGTATCATCGTTATTTCATTCAATTGTTACCATTCACAGCTCATGAAAAATTGTTAGGAGCCCAAATTAAATGGCAGGGTCTTGATGTGAATTTTGTACATAAAGAGAGCCTTCTCCAAACTGATTTTCATATGCATGGTTTGCAATGTTACTTGATCAAAGAAATCCCGCAATTGCCATTATCATTGCCTTTGATGGCGTTGGAGATAGGTCCTATAG
>CAYGTQ010000100.1:0-3622 GCA_964352915.1 uncultured Legionellales bacterium | reverse complement strand
AATGCCAATCAGGCATTAAACAATGCAGGGGCGACCATAGGCGGTGCTGCTCCTTTTTAATCAATAAATAGGTGCCATTGACTTGCGGCCATGGGTTCTTTGTCCATGGCCTTTAATAAACCAGACGCGGTTTTTCACTACCTGTTAGATTAGGCTGATAAGCAATCACCAATACATTTTGTATATAATCAAATAAACCGCCAATACCAGAAAAAAAGTAATCTCTTTGATGAGTGATTTGCACACGAATAGCATTAGGGCTTGCCAGTGAACTATTTTCTGTATAGCTACGCGTTGTCGGCTCCCACATGCCAGTATCAACTGTAATCTCACCAATTAAAATATCTCTGTTCATGATGGTGTGTTCTTGAATTAAACTCTCAGACGCACTGCGCGCATCAACTACATTGCTACCAAGTAGCAACGCTCCAGCCAACGCTCCAGCATCAGCCGCATTGGTCATCTCTAGCTTTACTGTTTGCCGATGATTGATATCAATAACCAAAGCAATAAGAACAAGCATCATAGGTATGGCAAATGCCATACATAACAACACAGCCCCTGTTTGACGATTAAAATACATAGCTTAACTACTACATTCCTTTCTCATCACAACTTTGGCTTTAATCTTCCAATCCACATCAAACCAGTTGAATAAATTAAACGTTAGAGAAATATTCTCCATAGGCAATTTAAGTTCCAAAGCTACATTGCTCGGAGGCGTATTACAATTTGGATCAACATCAGTAATATCAATGATTATATCAGTCGTGTTAACACTAAAATTCTCTATGTAATTTTTGACCAGATCTTCCGTTTCTTGGTGAGTGGCTTCACGCACAGCCAATGCCCGAGCTCCTTCTCGTGCAGCAGCGGCCAGAGTCTGTTTGGCATAGATCATCCAACTAAGCTCTATCATTCCCAAAATTAACAATATGAGCACTGGCAATATCAATGCAAACTCTACCAGAACAGAGCCATAGTAAGATTGTTGTCTTAGATTTTTTATATTCATAATCTTTAATTGTAGCCAATTTATAGGATAACAGTTTTAACAATAAGCCTGATTTAAACTCTTTAATTTATTCAGGCTTTCTTTTGATAATATAGGCACATTTTTTACCATATTCTGCCATTTCCAAGTATGATGCGTACGATTATCTACTTTAAGTTTTTGCAGCTCTGCCACTTGATGGAGCACTTCATTGGGTATGTTTTTAATTTGTTTAGCCTTATCTTCATGTAACACTATAGAAAGAGCTAAATTATGCTGGCAATTAGCATCACCAGGGTTGTATTTAAGCGCTGTAAGATAGCATTGAAGTGCCGAATGAGATTTTTGTGCATCGAGCAGTAATCCTAAAGCGCTTAATGCTCGAGAATGGTGCTCATCAGATTTTAAAACATCATGCAAGGCCACCAAAGCTGCATCATATTGCTGGCTCAACAGTAAAGATCGAGCTAAAAAATAGTTTGCATTGGTATTGTGAGGCTCTAATTGACATATACGTTGATAAAGGGGTATCGCTTTACCAAAATTATGGTGTCGACTGTATAAATCAGCTAAAGAAGACAGTACCGTCAGATCATCAGGCTTTTGACTTAATGCGCGTAAATAAGCATGTTCAGCCATCGAAGGATGGTTTGACTGATCCGCTGCAGTGGCAACCTTGTTTAAAACATCAAACGTGCCTGGATCTTTATTATTTGCACTACAAGCACAAAGAATTGCGACAAGAAATAATGATATAATTTTCATGTTATGAAGTATGGTAACGTTGAAACTTTTTGTCAAACTCATATAAGATGCATGTATCGAATAGCAGCAGGGGCTAAAATAATTATGAACATAATAGGAAGGAAAAAAACCATTAAAGGTACTGTCAAAATGACAGGGAGTTTTGCAGCATTTTTCTCAGCTTGACTCACCCTATTTTTTCTCAGAAGCTGAGCTTGCGTTCTTAAAGCATAAGAAAGTGGTGAACCAAATCGTTCATTTTGCTGCATCACTGCTGCTATAGATTGAATTTCAGGCACTTGAGTCCGCTCACTAAAATTCATCCAAGCAATTTTTCGATCAGATAGTAACTTAAGCTCAGAAGCCACCAAATCCATCTCCAAAGATAACTCTGGATAATAAGTCTTGAAATCTTCTGAAATACGCTTAACCGTATTATCGTTGCTATAACCTGTCTCAAAACATACAATCATGATATCAAGCACATCAGGCAATCCTTTAACTAAATTTTTTCTATATTTCTTAACAGAGACATTAAGAATTTTTTCAGATACATAAGCTACAATGATGATAGGAAGAAAAATGAATATAGCAATATTGCTTTGGCCATAAGCAGGTACAAGCAAATAATAGTTTATAACTAAAAACAATGCTGCAAGGATGAAAACAAAAAAAACGCACCCAAGGAGATAGTTGGTCACTGCATAACTTTGCCTATAGCCAGCTTGACTTAGACGCTTCTCTAAATTTTTACCCCACCAACCTCGCACAATTCTCATAAAAATTCGTTCAGAAAAAATTGATAAATATGTAAAAATTTTTTCGCCATCATTTTTCTTTAATCGGTTTTTCTCAATATCAGGTTGGAGAGAGTAACTCCTTATGTGTTTTATGCGTTGGTTATAGAGAATTTTTTTTTGCACATACTTCAAGAAAAAAAAGCATAGGCTCAGCGTGAATATGAAAAACAACACAATTATAAACACAAAGCCATACTCCATCATCAAACATCTATCCTGATCATTTTTTTAATGACCAAGATCCCTGCCAATTGCATCATGCCACAACCTAACAAAACATAGTGACCTTCAGTTTGATAAAGTAGTGGGGCCATGTATGTCGGATTTACAGTCGACATAATAAGAATCATAATAAACGGCAAAACACCTACAAAAAAACCACTTGCTATAGATTCTGCAAACAAAGCACTTATTTTTTCTTCTGTGGCAATTCTTTCTCTCATAGAGTATGATAAATCATTAAACAGCTTTACAACATTGCCCCCTGTTTTCTGCTGGACTTGTAAAACAATAACAAAAAAGTGAAATTCTTTTAATTGTATTTTTTGAGAAATTTTTTGCAGAATACTTTCCAGAGTTGAACCCAGCTTAAGGCTGGCATGAATTTCGTCAAAAACTTCTCCAACAAGGCCTGTAAAATTTTCTGCCACCAGTGCAATTGATTCTGTCATAGCAACACCAGCTGAAGCTGAGCGAGCCATAAGATCGATAGCATCTGGTAATGTTATTATAAACCTTTTCTTTCTTCTTGTTTTATAAGTCTTCATAACCAATAAGATCAGAGAAATACCTAAAAAATACAAACCAATAACGAACCATAAACGATTAACTGACGGTTGGTGCCAGTATAAAGCAAGACCAATCGAAAAAGAGAAAATTGAAAAAAACGTAATGGATTTTTTTAAAACATCAACAATGCTATGGTTCTTTTTTGCCTTGTCTTTAGGCTTGTCTTCTTGAACAGAAATATTTTCAAGATCAAAAATTCTTAAGCTTAAGGCAATCCTATATGTCCTATACAATAATAAATAATAAAAAAATAACATCAATGCCACAAAAATGAGCATTGTAGTAAATACAGAAA
>CAYGTQ010000099.1:0-3645 GCA_964352915.1 uncultured Legionellales bacterium | reverse complement strand
GTGCTTATTAAGCTATAAATGATGACATCAATTTATTATCCAACCAGATAACTAAATTTTTTCTTAATTTTATATTGATTTCGACATACTATGCATAAAATCACTTTTGAGAAGCCAAAACTGGACACAGAATACTATTTGATTGGCTAGAAGAACCTCATATCAAAGAATTTTGGGACAATAGCGTGATGCATAAGAATGATATTAATAATTTTATGAATGGACGTATAGAGCCTTAAGATTATGCAGAAGGCCTCTATGTATATTGGGTTGGATTAATAGATTGTATTCTTTATGCATTAATTATGACTTTTAAAGAACGTTTAACTTACAAAAGACTTGCGATTAAAATAAATTTCTTTCTAAAGCTAGCATGACTTGCAGCATTGACTTCATGATATGACATAAAGTTTTTCTTGGAAAAATTTAGCATATGAAACGTTACATGAATTCATGAGTTTTTTTCAAGGATCCTATGTTATATGTACTGGCATTTTTTTTATTGATTCTGATGTTTCTAATCCAATAGCTCGGCATGTGTATGAGAAATCTAGCAGTGAACATAAAGGTTGCTTCCAGATGCAAGAAGGCGTACCTACTGTCCAAGAAACTAACTTTATAGTGAAGAACATTCCGTCCATTATTTATTTGGTAAAATTAAATCTTAATGATTACCCAGTCATTCAAAATATGGCAAGATTTTACGCCTATGATTTATCAAAATCTTTTGGGTGGGCCATAGAAAAAATTATGATGCTTTTAACTTTAAACATTAATTTACTGACAAAACCCGAAAATATTTTATGCCTAAAGTTAAAGATGAATTAGCAGATTTTATACTTATTAACCAAGAAGGTTCCTTGAAACAAACTAATTGGAATGTAGGTGAATTTTTTGTATTAGCTAAATTTCAAGGTCAAGGTATTGGAGAAGTACCTGCTTATCACTTATGGCACATGCATCCTCGGGAATGGGAAGTCTCTGTTATGGCTAAAAATCAATATGCTTTAAAGTTTTGGAGAAAAATCACCCACCGCTTTGCTCTGAAAGGTTATACAGAAGAGCTGATGATTATTACTAATGACGTCGAATGACCCAAGCACTTTATACTAACCTTTGACAGCAACTCCTAATCTCTATGCCTATTTAGACTTGTATGATGGATTCTTTTATAATATCTAGTATTGTATTTTTTGAGTATTATTGTGCCAAACACTGTTATTATTATCCCTGCAAGAATGGGCTCAACTCGATTTCCAGCCAAACCTTTGGCTCTCATCTATGGAAAAACCATGATAGAACGCGTATGGCGTATTGCTAAGGCCTGTCAATTAGCTGATGATGTCATTATTGCTACAGACAGCGAAGTTTTGCTTGAGCATATTCAAGATTTTGGTGCAACCGGACATATGACACCCTCATCATGTCAATCAGGTACGGATCGTGTCGCTACTTGTGTTAATCTTTTGGAAAAAAATTATGACATAATTTTTAATCTACAAGGCGATGCCGTTTTAACACCACCATGGATCATCGATGAACTTATCCAAGCATTAAAAGATAATCCTTCCTACCAAATAGTCACACCTGCTGTAGCTCTTCAAGGCACAACGCTGCAAAACTTTCTTATGACAAAAAAACAGGGGTCATCCACAGGAACTACGGTGGTCTTTAACCAAAAATATGAGGCCATGTATTTTTCAAAGCAAGCTATCCCTTTCCATCGTCAAATAAATAATAATTCTATTGTTTATCGGCACATTGGTTTATATGGCTATCGACGTGATGCCTTATTGCAACTGAATGCGTTACCACCTAGTTACTTAGAAACTATTGAAGGATTAGAGCAGCTGCGCGCACTAGAGCATGGTATACCAATACAAGTTATTGAAGTTGATTATCAAAATCGTACTCATGGCTCTGTCGATCAACCGCAGGACATTAGTTTCGTTGAAAATATTATTAATCAGGAGGGGGAGTTAATTCCTTACATTAGCATATGCGACTAATCATAGCAAGGCACGGTAATACTTTTGAAAGTGATGAGATCCCTAGATACGTAGGCAGCCAATCTGATCTACACCTCACCGACCAAGGAATTGAACAGGCTTACCAACTTGCTCAGTTTTTTTCAAGTCAAAATATACGCCCTGATTTAATCTGTAGTGGCAATCTACAAAGACAACGTCATACAGCTGAAATACTAAGTAAAAAACTTTCTCAACTTAATTTATTAAAAGAAACTGCTTTTGATGAGATTAATTATGGAGTGTGGGAAGGATTAACCCAAGACGTTATTGAGCAACAATGGCCTTTTGAATTCAAACGATGGCAACAAGCTATGTTGTGGCCAAAAGATATTTTTATTGGATCGTTAGAGCACCACATGTATGCTATAAAAAAATGGTTATACCACTTACAAGGTACTTCTTATAAAAATGTGATAGCTGTAAGTAGTCAGGGCATCATACGATGCTTATTATCATTTAATCCTGGTTTGTGGCAACAAATCATAGAGGAAGAAAAAGCCTCTGAGTATAAGGTGCGCACCGGTCACTTTTGTGAATTCTATCTACCCTCACAAGGTGATATTGAAATCATACAATGGAATCAAGCACCAAAATTTTAATTCAGTCGAAGAAGGCCTACATATTTTGCTTGGATCTGAATGCGGTGAGCTTCTATTTTTTGAGGTAACAGATTTGGATTTGATGGAAGAAGTTCTATATAACCATCACCCAGTATTCTGAGCCTCTTTAAAGTAACCTCTTCACCATCCACCAAAACTACAGCAATATCATGCATACCAACATTTTGGCAAGATTCACAGATAACATAGTCACCATCGCAAATGTTATCACCAATCATTGAGTCACCTTTAACCTCAAGCGCATAACGATCACCGCAGGTCAAATCAGATACATTTAATTCACGACGATCAATCATGGCTTCGATGGGCTGACCTGCTGCTATCCGGCCTTGAATAGGCAAGAAAGTAGCGTATTTTTCTTCAGTTTCCACCAATGTTATGTTGCGGCGACGATTAGGTATGATCTTAACATAACCCGCATCATTTAGTGCCTTCACATAACGATGCACAACGCCTCGGGATTTAATCCCTATATTTTCAGCAATTTCCGCCTCAGTCGGAGCTATTTGATTTTCGTATACATAGTATTTAATAAAATCAAGTACTTGGCGCTGTTTCACTGTTATCATTAAGACCGCCTACTTTGTCTCAAACCCTTATATTTATACTAGCATGAGAGCGAAAAGAGAGCAACATACCTGCAGGTATTTATGTTTGAATCTAAACTCGCATGATTCTTAAAAATAGGCTTAAATACTATTATTATCAATAAGTTAAGTAATTTGTCTCGCTGCGCAATCAGCTCTCTAGCCCTTAAGGGCATCCCACCACTTAAAACCCTTTTGTAATATTTTATAATCTACACAAAGCAAAATTGTTGATGGAAAACTAGGTTACTGACGTTACTGTAGATAGTCATTTCTGAGGCCTTAATGCCCTTTTAAGCGCGTTTGAACGGCTCAAGTGCAACCAGAAATTATATTACAATTCAATTTAACAGCTGAGGAATCCCCAGATAAAAGTAGAATAAATCTAATAAAAGCAGTGAGTTAATA
>CAYGTQ010000098.1:0-3697 GCA_964352915.1 uncultured Legionellales bacterium | reverse complement strand
GCATCGAGATCATAAGAGAGCAACTCATTGAGGTGACTTTGTAAATCCGTAAACGTTTTTTTATGTAGTATAAAGCCTTGAGCTTGTAACTTTTCTCCTATTAATTCACTTAAAGTATTAATAGATTCTTCACAAGAAGTAGCCATTCTATCAAAACCAACTCTGTTGCGACAACCCAATTCAAAATCCTTTTGTAACTGCTTTAAGGCATCGATAATAGCCTGATTAGGGTTTGTGAAGCCAAGACGGGAATAATGTGAACTATGAGTCTTATTCAAGCTATCTAGCGTTTGCTGCCATACAGAGGCATTCTTGGCCCAAACTACTCCAGGATGGTCAACATCTAAAGAGAGCACTTCAGTAGAAGTGAGTTGAGCACCATGAGACATAAGTTCTTGAATTAAAGGTTCATAAATATCTGCAAACTCAGGTCCATCTTTAGATGCAGCAACAAACATGTGATCAAGGATACTATGATTATCCATTGTTGACATTGGGCCTGTGACAAGATTTTTCTGCAACAACACGACTAAATCATGTGGCTCAGTGATTCGCTCTTTTATATGCTTCAGGAAATGGCTTATTGTCAAAGGTTCACCGATCAGAACCTGTAGATATTCAGCAAATCTCACTTGACCTTTCTCATTGGCATAATCATGCAATGTAGTTAAACGATCTCCAATTTTTATTTTATGCACCAATAAATCATGATCAAAATGAATATGTTTGAAATGTTTTAATAAATCTTTAGGATCTTCATTTTTCTGAAGCATGTTTATTATGTGAAGTTCCAATAAAGGCCATAAAGCTTTTGCCACATCATGCTGACAATCATTTAAATCAGCAATTATATCTTTTCTGGATAATAAAATTTGTATTTTTTCTATAGTAAGTCGATCGTTCTGAATAAGATTGATAAATTCATCAGAACCTATTTGAATTTCAAGCGATTGTTCTAAGATTTCTTCGATATTTATTAGCATATTAATACAATCAAATTGACCTGTATTTAAAATATGCCAAAGAAAAGAGTGATTATCACGATCGACATCCAACATACCTTCTTCAGAAAGTTCAAGCCATTCAGCAGGTTTTAAAGTTAACTGCTCACTGATTAAAAAGAAAGCCAAACTAAAATTTTGAGTGTTCAAAGCATGCCATAAGAGATTATGCTCATCGATGGCTTGCTCTAAAATTTGTGAAAATCCTGTTGTATCAGGAATAATCCCTTGTTGAATAAAAAAATTAGCCAGCGCCCATTGTTGATTGGATAGCGCCTCCCAAAACATCATGTTAAGCATTTCTGGCTCAACATCTGATATAAGCAACTCTAATGAACTAGGATCAAGACTTAACCCTAACTGAATGAATGAATCAGCTAATGCAAACTTCTGGTGTGTAAGAGCATGCAATAAGAGATTATGCTCATCGATGGCTTGCTCTAATTCCAGAGATAATTCATCAATAAATGTTTTCGTGTCCCAAAGCTCCTGTTGAACCCAAAAGTCAGCTAGAGCCAATTGTTGATTTTGTACACTTTGTATAAATAGATTTTTTAATAGCTCGGCAGTGATATCGGGAAACGCAGTTGCCAAATCCTCATAGTCGATCGTTAATCCTCGTTCTATGAGAAGATTGGCTGCAGCAAAATGTTGATGCGCTAAAGCATGCCAAAGCGCAGAGTATCCCTCACTGTCAGTAGCGCCTAGCTGAACTTCTCGATCTAAAAACACCTCTACAAAGAGCAGATTGCCCTGTTGGCAAAGATAAATTAACAAGGTTGTGTTTTCATTATCTGGAAGTTGTATATCGCGACTGAGCTCTAAATCAAGGTGTTTTGTATTAAAAATGTCCATAAAAGATTGGAAGGTTTGCAGTGCATCAGGACTATTAATATCGCGCTGCATTTGTTGAACCAAGGTCTTATAAGCCAAAGCCCACACCGCTTCAACAACTTCTTTATTATGGCTCGGTAAGTCTGATATAAGATCAGGATTTGTTTCTAACCAACTAATAATTTTTTCAAAAGTTAATTTGTCTCGAGTTATCAAATCAATTAACTCAGCTGATGTCATGGTTAAACTAGATAAGTATTCTTTACCTATTTCATCTTGCCCCTGTGATAGGACATGCCATAGCAATGTATGTCCTTGTTGATCGACCCCTAATTTTTTCGATGTTAACAAGCGTTGGAGTTCGCCATGGTCTAAACTCACCCCTTGATCATATAAGAGCATAGCTAAATCATAGTTTTGAGTTTGTAAAGCGCTCTTCAGTATTTCACTTCTTTGAAATGAGGAATCGAGAGAAGCACCATGTTGTATCAAGCAATTAGCTACATTTAAGTTTTGCTTATCCAAAGCATGCCAAAGCGCAGAGTGCCCTTTACTATCTAGTGTATTCAGTTCAATGCCTTGGTTTAATAGTAGCTGAACTAAAGATTCTTGATTATGCGTACAAGCTTGAATCAAAAGCGTGGTTGTCATGTCTTCTGTCATGTCTATCGGTTGATTGAATAATTCAACCCCAAAAGGAACACGTTGTATTAAATCTTGCATGCTCCTTAAGGACATAGCGATCTCAGAATCCTCTTCATTATTAAGAGCTTCACATAATAACTGCCAAAACATGGGGGCTGTTCGAGTATCATATGTTGCCGTTGGTTTGGTATACTCTTCTAGCAATAGACACGCTTCATCAAAATTTATTTTTTCCTGCTGCATAAGCTCGAGCAATTCTAACTCAGTGATTACACAATGCTCTTTAAACTCAGTATTTTCCTCTGCCTGTTCTTGTAAAAAATAAATGACACTATCAGCTTTAGCCGTAAAAGCTTTCATTAAAAGACTGGGAGCATCTTGTGGAATTGACGTAACCCATTCTGATAAGGCTTCAGTAGACATGCTAGTGAGGCCCTGCTGCATCAGAATTTCAGCTATATCATAGTTCCCTGTGCTCAAAGCATGCCAAAGTGCATTATGTCCATTGTCATCTGTTTTCTGAATATCAAAAGCCTGTGTGTCTAAGAGAGCTGTGACTGTTTGGGTCGCACCTTGCTGACAAGCATATAGAAGTAGATTGGTGCCATAGTAATCTTCTGATGCCTTAACTTCGATGCGACTTGCAAGAATAGTTAGGTCTATAGGTTGTTCCCAAGAGTTTAAATATTTTAGAGCGTCATCATCGGAACTTGCAAGTCGTTCCATCATGACAGTTGTGGAAAATTTTTTCATGCCTTGTACCCTGAATGTAAATAAAGTCTTTTACTAATTATAGCTAGTCTGTATGGCCCGGAGTGTAATGCAGGGACTTTTCATGAATACATTTGAGTCAAATTCCTATAGAATTGCATCATTTGGTGCAAAAAGGAATTTGTATGTCAGAAATCATGTCACTTTTATGCCAGGTTCATGATTATCGAGATGAATCCAAAATCATTTATCGATCAAGGCCGTATAGTGCTGTTAATTGCTTGGGCTTTTAAGGGATATGTTTATTACTTAAACATGCTTGAAAAGCCCATCGGCATTCTCCAAAATAGTTTTGCAAAAAATTATCAACACGGAGCAACACCGATGAGCGAGTATGATCTTAAATTGAAACCAGAAGATTGGGTAGGGTTATTAACAGAGAATGCATCGATGATCTTACCGCGTTTAAGTGGACATAAAATTGTTTAATCTCTCAAGCGCATTCA
>CAYGTQ010000097.1:0-3801 GCA_964352915.1 uncultured Legionellales bacterium | reverse complement strand
TTTGTTGATCACAAGAGCTCTCATTGACCAAAAATCCGATTTATTCAACAATGCCGAACAAGCGCATGATGATCTCGTTAGCTCATCTTTTCAACTAGTTATAGTCCTTTTTTTCTTTAAGGGGATCCCTGAGGGAACTTAGTTATCAAAAAAATATCAGCTTCATATCTATGTCTATGTGTTATTGTTCTGGTGTCTCTAAAAGAGATGTTGATTCATTGGTGAGTCGTTCACGAACAAGATCTCCGCCTCTGTCTGGTGGCGTAGCTATTATGCCGTCTTAAGCTGAATAAGCGTTCAGCCTGCATGGGCCAGCTATGCCATCCCCTTGGCAAGAACGCCTTTAGTGATATAGAGGTTACGAGCTAAATTTTTAATGGGGATTTATGTTTTTATACGCTTTTTGATGGCTTTTTAAACATTTAATTGGCACTCTCAATAAAAGAGTGCTAAAATGGTCGTAATTCGGGAAAGAAAGGAGACTAAGTTATGAACAACCAAGCCATCATGCCTGTTCCCTCCACGGGTAGTTTGGATGCTTATCTGGCTTATGTGCAACAGCTCCCTTTGCTATCTCCAAAAGAAGAGAAAGATTTGGGGCGCCGTTTAAAAAAGCACAATGATTTGGATGCTGCGCGCCAACTGATTTTAAGCCATTTACGCTTTGTAGCTAAGGTAGCCAGAGGCTACAGCGGTTATGGCCTACCATTGAATGATTTAATCCAGGAAGGCAATGTTGGGCTGATGAAAGCCGTCAAGCGCTTCGATCCTGATAAAAACGTACGCCTAGTTTCTTTTGCCATACATTGGATCAAAGCTGAAATGCATGAATTTATTTTGAAAAATTGGCGCATCGTTAAAGTTGCCACAACCAAAGCTCAACGTAA
Source organism: uncultured Legionellales bacterium (assembly GCA_964352915.1). Taxonomy (GTDB): domain Bacteria; phylum Pseudomonadota; class Gammaproteobacteria; order PIVX01; family PIVX01; genus CAYGTQ01. The sequence continues at coordinate 2,914 of CAYGTQ010000097.1, read as the reverse complement.
ATTGTTTTTCAATTTACGTAAATATAAAAAGCAGCTTAACTGGTTGACCTCACAGGAAATTAAAAATATTGCTGAAGAACTTGGTGTTTCCGATAAAGAGGTGACACGCATGGAACAGCGCTTACATGCTCATGACATGTCTTTTGATATGCCCACCCATGAAGATGAAGAAAAATCTGCCTCACCACAGTATTTTCTGCAAACTTCTGAGCTTAGCCCGGATTTGAGTTGCGCGAAAGAACAAACTGAAGAAATACAGCAGCAAGCTTTACAACAAGCTGTATCCACTTTAGAGCCCAGAAGCCGCGACATCATTGAAAAGCGTTGGCTTACCACCGATAATAAAGCTACATTGCATGATTTAGCTGAAAGCTATGGTGTATCAGCAGAGAGGATCCGCCAATTAGAGAAAAAAGCTATGCAGCAGCTTAAGCTTGCCATAGCCTGAAATTTAGATAATTTCAGCCATTTCTTTCTGAAATTCATGTGCAAACGCAATCAAACTTATTTTTAAAAATGTCATTACGAAGGGAGACTGTCGGCATAATTACCGAGCGACTTTTTCGTAGCAGGCTATCAGATAGCTAACAATAGATCAGGTTATATGTCTTGACGCAACGTGGTTTTGTGAGTGTGTTGCCAGCTATTTCCAATATTTCGAAGAAAAGGATTCGCCGACAAATGCGACAATGGAAATTGCACAAAAAGACTTATGCTGATTTGCAGTAAATAGCTAAGCCCATCAATCCTGTGATGTCTGGATGGGTTGATTATTATGGGAAATTTTATTCCAGTGAATTAACTCAACTGATGTATGTTGTTGAACAACACCTCAGGCGATGGGCCAAGCTAAAATTTGCCAAAAAGACAGGCATGGCCATTCAAAAGCAAGCTTGTAAGTACTTGGGGAGAGCCAGAAAGTTCTCACCTAAGCTGTTTGTGCGCTGGCACTATGGTATGGGTCCACCTCATAAAATTCTGAAAAGCCGGTACGGAAAAAGTCATATGACGTGGGAGAAATTCATCCAAGTTAAGTCTTATGCCCCGTTACAGCTACCTAAACTAAAGCTTTCATTTTACCAAATGAAAGGCATGGTTGTGCTGTGAAACAAAGCCTGAACAGCGTAAGTGCGGGAAATCTGCACGCTACGTTGTGTGGGGGTTGGGACCCATCCTGGGATGGCTCCTTTCTACCCGGCGACTGAGGTTGAAATGCCTCGATCTACTCACCCATAATTTCGTATTAAACAGATGTTCAGGGCAGGCTATACCAAGTAGAACGTCCTCCACCATGACGTATCAATAAATTTTTGTCCATCAAGGTGCGAAACGTTGCTTTTAATGTGTTGGGACTGGCAGAAAATTCTCTTACCATGTCTCGTGTTGTCACACGCCCATGCCCTCTGGCATAGTCCAGTATTCTGATGGCCAGCTCTGACAGGTCATTTATGGCTTTTTTCTTATGTTCAACTTTTAAGGCTAAGCCGCGTTTTTGTTGCTGTAAAGCTCTCATAAAAAACATGAGCCATGGTTGCCAATCAGGCGCTCCCCCATGAATTGTCAGTTGAGTTTTCCTTAAAGCTGAATAGTAGCTTTCTTTGTTGCTCTCAATGACGCTTTCAAGGGATGCATAAGGCACATAGACATAGCCTGCCTGTAACAACAGCAGGGTTGTCAAAATACGACTTAAACGCCCATTCCCATCTTGAAAGGGGTGAATTTCAAGAAATACAACAGTAAACACAGCTATAGTTATCAGAGGATGTAGCTTGGCCAGTTCACGGGAATTATTGAACCATGCTACCAATTCAGCCATGCGTTGCGGGGTATCAAAAGGGCTGGCAGTTTCAAAAACAATCCCCAACATATGGCCACTGGCATCAAATGCCCCCACATCATTGTGAATGGTTTTATAATGATCACGATGTCGATCATCCTTGTAACTGTGCCGCAATAAATCACGATGGAGCTGCTTGATATGATTTTCAGAGCAAGGGATATCTCGCCATGCATGAACAACCGTACTCATGACTTCAGCATAACCGGCCACTTCCTGCCTGTCACGGGAGTCTAATTTGCGCACTTCTAAATTTCCCAAGAGGTGCGCCACTTCTTGGTCAGTCAGTTGGCTGCCTTCAATACGGATTGATGAGCCAATACTCTCAATGGTTGCAATGCGTCGTAAACTTAAAAGGCGTTCAGGGGCCAGCGTGCCCAGAGCACGCCAAGCACCTTTAAATTCATCAATTTCAGACAACAAATTTAACAATTCGGGTGTGATTTCAATGGTGTCTGTTTTGATCACCCACCAGGTATCATAAACATCGCACTACACCAAAGCGGGCGATAAACGATCGACATCGTAATTATCACCGATCTTCATCACAAGAATATGCACCCAGCAAGGTTGGCTATACCTGGCTACGGTTTTAGATTTGCATTCCAGAGCCATCGTTGGTTGGTCTATGGCTACCCACATGAAAAATTCTCTGCTATGTGATGCTCGATGGCTTTATTCAGTAATCGATTCCCTGCCCAGGTCATCGTTCACAGTGACAGGGGATCCAGTATGCCTCTCATGCTTACCGTCAGCTCATCAGCAACATAACATTATTGGCTCCATGAGACGAAAGGGCAATTGCTGGGATAACAGCCCTGATGAGAGTTTCTTTCATACACTAAAAATGAATTGATATACCAACATCATTTTCAAACTTAACTACAAGCTAAACAGGAGATATTTGAATATGTGGAAATCTATTACAACCGAAAAGGAATCCATTCTGCTATTGACTACCGCATACCTGCTGATGAGGTTCAATGGGCTGCGTGAAATTCTGTCCGGCCAAGCGCAGGAAGATCCATCTCAAGCATCCAGAACAAGGGGTTACCGAGAGATATGACATCATCAATA
>CAYGTQ010000096.1:0-3927 GCA_964352915.1 uncultured Legionellales bacterium | reverse complement strand
TGTGCAGGAGACTGCAGCCGGCTTGCCAATAGCTCCTTAGCCGGGAATTGCTGATCAACGACATTATTTGTCGCAGAATCAATGACTCTTACGGTATCATTAGGTAGGTAAGACGATCCCTGGGTAGTTACTGAAATTTCAGCCCCCCAACAACTTAAAGGCACAAGCGCCCCGCAAAGAACAAAAATTACAATTTTTTGCCTCATGAGCCGAACTCCATATAACTCAAAATCAAAAATAAGGGAGTATATTGTACATAGATATTATGGTTTGGTCGAATTCATAGGCTCTACATCTGCGCAAATATCAGATTCAGACTGGCGTAGGGTGAATTAAGCGCATCCCTACAAGTTGTAACACTTGAGACTAGCAATCCTTTAGATAAAACATACTCAGAGGACATTTTCCTAGAATTTTTCCATAACATAGCCAGTGAGTATAGGAAAGATTAAGCCGACTTAGCTCTGAGTATAAATTCAATTTAATCAGACCACTAACTTAAACAACAACAAGCTATACATCTGGAACAACAGCCTTCAGATGTATCAGGCGCTAAATCATAGCTAGCATGTTCCAACTCAATCTCATTTTGATTAGCATCAACGGCAATCACACGAATAGCTAAAGTTAAAGTCAGAACATGATCAGCTGCGAAGCGTACGACGTGTTGATTTAAATAACCAGCAATCTTGTGGCGCACAGGAGCCGGTGCCACTGTCGCAGCTGATTGCTCTCCTCCAAGTTCCATCACTGTAAAAAACAAAGGTCGGTTATGATAATCTCCATAATCATGGGACACCGTCACTTGATGCTCATCACCAAGCAGAGACGTTGATACGTCGATACCAGAAAAACCAGGAGGCACCCAGATCACGGTAAAGCATAATAAGAAAATAAATGGAAATTTGTGATGTTGCATAAAAGCCTTGTATCTTAATTCCCAGCCATGAGTTGAACTTGTTTTAATCAGAAGTAAGTTTAAACTTTGTTATCGCGCTTAACTCGTATGAGTAAAATGATGACAGAAAAATTTTTTATGTCTGATAAGGTTGTTAAATGAATAGTTTAGCTTAAAATAACATCGGATGTTAAACATAGTCTATGACCGAAATACTCTATGCACAGCAAAGCTTACCACCCAAATTCTTCCTTATAGTGATATGCGCGCCCATACCTACTATCAAAAATTTAAAGATTGGTATGATATGGCTTTGCTCAGCCGCCTATGCAAAGCAAACGGCGTCACACCACCTAGTCAAATACTATCAACAAGCTTATAAGCCACTGTGGCTGAAAGCGCGTGTACAGTTTATTGCTAAACTCCTTTAATGTGCGCTGGTTTGTCATACATGCTTTACTTTTGCCTAACAAAAAAAGTACAACTGTCCCTGAAAGCGATGACAAGCCAACAAATCTCACGTCATTCTGAGAACTGATCAAAAGCCCGCATGGCATCAGCTGCATACATCAAAGCGGGACCACCACCCATATACACCGTCATCGCCACCACTTCTGCCAATTCTTCACGCGTGGTACCCATTTCTTTTAAGGCTTTGACATGAAAACCAATGCAACCATCGCATCGTTGTGATACACCAATCGCCAAAGCAATGAATTCTTTGGTTTTTTTATCCAATACACCATCTTGCGTAGCGCCTTTGGCCAAAGCAGAAAATCCCTGCATAGCATCAGGTACGGCTTTTCTAAGCTCAGCTGTGTATTCATTGATATCTTTAATAAGACTTTTATAATCTTTACTCATAACGCTTCCTTGATAAGACACATCAAGCTATCATCTTATCATACAATCATTTCAAGATAAGAAGGAGGATACGATGCAAATACCCCATGATCACTTGATTGATGTTAATCAGGCATCATTGTGGCTTAAATCTGGAGAGGCCGTTGTTATCGATGTCAGACAACCTGAAGAATACCAAGAAAGCCACATCCCTCATGCCTTGTCTTTCCCTCTGGACAACATACAGCTTTTATTTGAACAGCTGAGCATTGATGACGATAAAAAAATTATTTTTCAATGCAAAAGTGGCGTACGCAGCGCTCAAGCCTGTGCCTGGTTTTTACAAAATCCATCTTTAGCCAACCGCTGTTTCAATTTGGAAGGTGGGATCCTTGCTTGGCAAGAAGCCAATCTTCCCACAATCACTCATCATGCCAAACAACGACCATCAATTTTTCGCCAAGTCCAAATGACTGTTGGTAGCCTAATTTGTCTAAACAGCCTCTTTGGTTTTTTTGGGTTTCAAATAGGGTATCTGATCGCAGGCCTACTAGGTGCAGCCTTGGCCATATCCGGATTCACTGGCTGGTGTGGATTGGGTTTATTGTTGCAAAAAATGCCTTGGAATAAAAATCTTTCTTGAGCAACGCTCACATAATGGTGCCGAAGGTCGGACTCGAACCGACACAGCTTACGCTACCGCCCCCTCAAGACGGCGTGTCTACCAATTCCACCACTTCGGCTAAAAGGGTTAAGAGGATTGTGCTTCTGTACCCTCAGTTTGCTTCGACTGAACAGGCACTGAAGGTACAGATTGCTGTACTTCTGAAAAATTAATTGGTTGTTGTTGCTTCACTTGACGCACAGCTAAGGCACCTAAAATTAAGCTGGTAGCAAAAAAACCAGCAGCCAACATGCCCACCAGTTTCAGCAAGAAAGAGTCAGAGCCTTGACTACCAAAAACAGTCTGAGAAGCACCACTACCAAAAGCAGCACCCATATCAGCACCTTTGCCACGCTGCAATAAAACCAAACCAATCAAAACCATACAAATTATTGTATGAATCACCAAAATTACTGAATACATGCGATAATCCTCAAAAATTCATGGGCATCAAGTGCGGCACTACCAACCAAACCACCATCTACGTCATCCAACGCAAAAATCTCTTTGGCATTCCCACTTTTTACACTGCCACCATACAACAGAGGCAACTTAGCTGCAACTCCTACACCCAATTCACTGGCCACAAGAGCACGAATATGGCCATGCATTTCTGCAATATCTTCGATGGAAGCAGCATGGCCTGTACCAATAGCCCATATAGGCTCATAAGCCACCACAACATCATCAAAAGCCTGCTGTGAGTTGGCTGATTCTAACACATGTTGGATTTGACTGGCCACTACTTGCTTGGAATTACCAGCTCTACGATCAGCAGCCCCCTCACCCACACATAAAATAGGCACCAAATGGTGGCGTTTGGCTTGAGCAAATTTCATAGCCACTTCGGTTGGTGATTCTTTGTGCAAATTACGTCTCTCAGAGTGCCCGATAATTGTATAGCTACAACCTAAATCCCGCAGCATATCAGCACTCACATCCCCCGTATAAGCTCCCTGCTCACTTTCACTGAGGGTTTGCGCGCCCCACTTCAGCCTGGGTAGGCTCTGATGGCGCTCAGCCATCATTAAATAGGGATAAGGAGGACAAAAAACAACCTCTGCAGAGCTTTCAGCCCAATGCTTATCAGCATCTTGCGCCATAATTTCAAGCCATTGTGCCACCTGAGCTTTGTCTCCATACATTTTCCAATTAGCCGCTACCATCTGGGTTCGCATGATACTGTTCCCTGCAATCAATTTGGCCTAAGCATATCGGATCACCACCATCAGAACAAGCGCATGATTTTATGGATAAAGCCAAGGGCTTGGTCTTGAACGGCGGTTCCCGGTATGTTGCCACAGTATTTTTTTTGAATCACTGCAATGTTACTTGAAATCAAGTCACAAGCTTAATTTGAGCATGGCAACCAACCCACTTGGTCTGATCCTGCTCCCTTGAAGCCACTAACCGGGCACAGCTATTTTCAAATCTGCAGCATCAACATGCTTAATCACTTTTTTTGTGGATCAAGTCCGTATAGTGCTGTAAATTGCTTGGGTTTTTAGAGGGTCTGTTTATT
>CAYGTQ010000095.1:0-4670 GCA_964352915.1 uncultured Legionellales bacterium | reverse complement strand
GTCCATAGGCTTTTTGCATAACAAATTTATTGAAACTATGTCTATGAATCACACAAGTTAGGAATAATCATTATTTTGCTTCTACAAAGAATTTAGACACGCCATTCGGCGCTTCTTTACTGACATCATTCCTAACATCAAGTACAAGCTTAAATCTAGAATCACTGATAACTTTCAAGTACTACATCCTGCATCTTGAAATGCATTGGGTATATAGGCTCTTCTGGCTTTTTATCTTGCTTTAAAGTGTCATAGGCCTGTATAAACTCAGCTTGTTTGTCTGGCTCTGCCTTCGATGGTACGCCTTTGGTTTGCTTGTAACTGAAACCATGAGCATGTAACCAAGCTATCAGGCCTGATGCTGTGTAACTCACATCATAGTATTTGTTTACATGAGTACACATTTCAGCCACTTGATGGTGCAAATGCTCTGATAGATGCGCTATCAATTCAGAGCTCTGGGCTTCATCCAATTTAGGCTCTGAGCCTCCATTACCTGGCTTCAGTTTCTCTGACTCAATAGAATCTTTTAAATGGCGCCACACACTGTCTTCATGTATGCGAAGCGCTTGCGCTATGGATGATACTTCCCAATCTTCGCTGCGCAACAGCACCGCTTGTATTCTATCGCAAATACGCTCGTCTCTCTCTGCTCTGTGTTGAGATTCGAGTATTTGTTTTTGTTCAGTTGTTAAATTAAACATAACAAACCTATTTGATCATAAATCTTCAAATACTGCAACTTCATTTCATTTCGGTATATCAGGGCCAAGTCGAGACTTCTACAGATTAGCACTGATGATACTGAAAAAAAACGCCCCAAATGGTACCTTGCCCAATAATGCTTGTGCAGATCAGGGAACTTATAAATAATTTTACAGAACGTTCGTCTTTTGGTTATTTTTATAAATTCACTCATATGAGCGAGATTTCTGCAAATATAAGTACATGGTCAGAAGATAGAACACCATTGATGATCTTAACTTTAAGTAATTCTGCTGCCTGCGCAAGCAGCTCTCTGACTTGTAGGCGTAACCGTCCATTTAAAACTCTTTTGCGATACTTTGTACTCTATATAATGTGAAAGCGATGGTGGAAAACTCTGTGGTAGGCTTGTATCAGGTGATCATTTTTAGCACCTCGATGCTCTTTCAAGCTCGATTGAGCAGCTCAAACGGAATCAGAAATTAGCTCAACCTTAATCCAACTGGTAACTTTTCTTCAGAGGCTACAGCGCAAAGACTTAAGTCGCTTTCGCCTGGAAGGCAAAAATTTCAACCAAAACGGAGGACTATGAATTCTAAAATAATGAGTATATTTCAAAACTTTTAATCCATATCTCTGTGTTCATGGCCTTGTAATCATTATGATAGATAATCACCTTAACCGGCATTTTATTCATTTTAGGTACAAGGAAATCAAGCTGATACTCATCATGGCCTTTACCTTCTTCAGTAGGAAACAGTACTTTAGCTGTAATCAAAATATTATTATCTAAATATACGCCAATCGCACCAGAGCCTCTTTTTTGAAAAATTTGCGCTTTAATTCGGTATACACTATTTGGTTTATAGTCTTTAAATTCAAATACAGCCCCATATTGATAAGCCTTACCTGCTCGTATAATAACAGAATAACTAGAATAGCTAACAAGATCCTCGTCATGTGCATTTAAAGACCACTTCGACCAGCCACTGTCAGGAATATTCAATACATTGCTTGTGAAGTCGGTTTTAAACACCAGCTTTTCATTGCTAAAGTCACTGCCTTTAACTCTATCTATGTAGCTTTCTGAATCAACAAAAATCCCCGTTTGATACATCCAGAAAAGAAAAAAACATGAAAAAATAAAAAAAGAATTTCTTATGATTAATTTTTTATAGTTAATATTTTTCACAAATTAGCTCCATTACTAGCTTTCAGCGTATTGCCCTTAATACTAATATTACCTAAATCTAATGTAATTGGATCTTTTAAACTTAATTTCATGGGCCATATATCTCGATGGTGCCCTTTAATAACGCTCGTATGAAACTGGATGTTGTAGCGCCCGTCAGGGATTCTAATGGTATGTGATTTGATAGGCGTAAGTACTCCAGAAAAAAATCCTACCAACCCTTCTGCAAGTTTAAATACAAAACGTTCTTTACTGTCTAAATCCGTTAGAGTAAAGCTGAGTGTCTGCAACATCGCTTCATCAAAAAATCCTAGATTGCAGGTTGTACCTCTTAGCTGATTTGAGTGCAAAGTCACTACCATAGCATTTTCTTTCAGAGTGCTAAAAACAAAATATGCATAAACAATCTTTCCTATTCTAGAAATAACATGATATTCGTTTTCAGGTGATTTTACTCTAGAAGGCTTATCTACATCCAACTTGTTATACATCGAAAACATAACTCTTTCTTTTTCAGTAAGTACATATCGCATAGATGAAGAGCTCAATGTTCTATGCCCTAAGCGTGTGTAAAAAACCAGTAAATCGTTGCCTTCAGTAATGGTTTTATGTACTTTTAAGCTATCAACATACTGATACGCTATCAGTTCATTCAAAACAGAGCGTGGGACATGACCGTCTTTATATGTGTCAGCACCATTAATCAAATAAAAACAACCTTCCCCATATTGGCTGCCAGGAAATTCATGAGATTCTACATACAACTCATATGCAGCACCTGCAAGTTCCGTTATTATTTTCCAGCGACCATTGCTCTTAAACCAAAAACTTGTCCGTGCAGCAACATCATAAATATCCCAGCCAGAATTCTTTTTTACCACATCAATATATCGGATATTTCCACCACGACCAGCTTTTATGGATTGGTTTTCATATTTTTTAAACGTTGTTGAAAAATGATAGCATTGAAAAAATAAACAAACCATTATTAGTGCATTTAATAACCACCTTAACGTTTTAAACCACCAGGTCTCATTTGCGCGATACTTAAGGCAACTGAGACATCTAGCAACAGAAACACCAGACAAAATACAAACTGCCGGTACCATAAAAAATAGGTATCGAGAGCTTCCACTCTGATAAAGCTCCACTTTTGAGTTCAAAAATATAAAATATAAAATTCCGCAAACAAAAACGATATAGTATAGCAGTATGCCTCTGATTTTTTTTCCTGTTAAAAATAAAGACAAAAATCTATCAGATCCTATCCACTTTCCCCATTGCAAGTAATGGCTTATGAAATATAACGTCATGATAGATAAACAAATGAAGTGAATATTTGATAGCAGCAAGAACCATAAACTATCTTGAACACGCCCTGCTGGAAGGTCTAAAGATGAATGAGAAAAAAACCAATAAATTATAGGTTTAATATTAACAAAGGCGACAGAGATACCCGAACTCTTACTCTTAGGTATTGATTGACCAAATTCATCAAGCAGCATTTTGGTATTAGAGTAATCATTTAAAATTTCACCAATGAAATAACTGGAGTAAGCCAGGAGTATCATGCCGACAGCAGCCCAAATACTTTTTGCATTCCGACTAGTAAATAAACTGATAACTGCACTTTTAATAAAGCTACAACCATAATCAGATCTTTTAAATTCACTACATAAAATCATAGACATAATAAATGGAATGTAACCAATGGCTGCAGATAAATGCAGCTGTGCGGCCAAAGCCAAAGCACCAAAAGACCATTTTAAAGCACTATATTCATTATCAATTAAATATTTCAGGAAAAAATAATCTGCAAGAACAACGAATAATATTTGAAAAGTAGGGTTATAAAGTAACATGAATGCAACACCAAACGTAGCAGAGCATGTTAAAAAGAAGAGTACAGAAAATAAACCTGCCAAGGTTCCATAACGCTTTCCAACCATAGCGTACATAGGAATTAATGATAGGATAGTCAGAAAGCATGAAAATAAGTATGAAACATAATGGTTATTACTTATATGTAGTGGAATTGCCCATAAATAATGTAAGAATCCACCTGGGACCCTCCCCCCACCTCCATATGACAATTCAGCACCTAAATATTCGAAGTGGTTTAGTATATCTGCAGAGCGAACTAAATCACGATCTGACCAATTGCAAATATAGTTATTGTGCTGCGTAGTAAAGACTATTGTCACCAGAGCTGCCAACATGCAAAGTAGTAAAATCTTCCAACCTGCATCTTCAGAAAAGAGAAACTTTTTAATATCAAGATTATTCATTTTAATATTACTCATGCAAAATTTTAAAGCATTTTATCATATTCTATTGTATATGCTAGAATAATATTTTTTTTCAGTGCCATTTAACCTCATTTTGATCTATGGTAATTAATATACCCAATGAACTTGAATTCGCGCGCTTAAATTTGCAGTCTCTGAAAGTTGTCATTAATTCTTAACAACAGTTCACTTCGCAATGTTCGGAGTTCAGTCTGTAAAAAGTGGGTTATGGTTTCTCTAAAATCTTTGGCAGATTTAGAAGGGGTTTGGTTAAAGGTTAAATAAATTGTATAATTCTGTGGTTTTTTGAATAAAGGAGCCACGGAATGGGTTATCCCAGTGATTTAACTGATGAAGATTGGTCTAAGATAGAGCATTTTTTTACACGCAGCGATCCTCGAGGAGCGGTTTCACGGCATGATAAGCAGCAGTGAGCTGGACCCCAAAAGCAAACCAGTGTTAAGGAATTTAGAGATAGGGGTTGT
>CAYGTQ010000094.1:0-4881 GCA_964352915.1 uncultured Legionellales bacterium | reverse complement strand
ACAATAATCATGTCTGATAAATAGCAACTGTCAGATTAAGTTTGAGCTAATACACTTCAAATTTTTCAGGGGTGCGCGCCACCCACTCGTTAAATTTTTTAGCCATTTCATGATTGAGCATACCATTGTCCCAGCAGGCACCCAATGTTTGCAGTGTGCTCACATCATTACCCCAACCTCGCATCCTATCTCCCTACGAATTAGATGAAACTTAAATGCACATGCAACAAGCCTTAAACGCTATGCGTAGAACCCTGTTCGCTGCGCAATTGTTCTTCGTGCTCAAGTTGTTCTTCTTTGATTTTCTCCAAAATGCTGTCAGCACTTTTTGTAGCATCCTGTTTAATCTCGCTTTCAGCGGCCCGTACAGCCATAAGACGAGGCATCTTAGGACGTACATCGGCTTGTTTTTGAGGTGACATGGCATCAAACTTAGCGTGATCATAACGATCGGACAACTCTCTTGTTGTAAGCTGCACCTGCCCTGTGTCGTTATAGTCTCTGTTGGCTGCCCACGAAGTATCAAGAGTCCATTCCTTACAGCGGATTTGCTCAGAAGTATAGCCTGCCATCAAAGCAGCCTGTATGGCTAACTGACGCGTTGCTTCATCGTTGCTTGTGATGACGACTTCTTGAAAGCCTTCATGCTTTAACTGAGCCATGGCCACTAAAAAACTATCTTTAATCTCTTCGGTGGTAGGCAAACGGTCGGCCACCTTGGTTTTGTGCAGAATCTCCATCACAAACTGTCCAGCTTTTTCAGGTGGCTTGGTGGCGCACTGAACATGCCCTTCACACATGGTGAAAGAAGAAGGCATACCTTGCTTATATTTCTCTATCGCTTCAACCATACTGGCAGCAACCTTTGGGCAAGCCTCAAGCGCATCCTGAATCATATCTGTCTGGGTTTGCTGTTGCAGGCACGCCGCTTTAATCAAATCAAATCTATCGTCGGTGCGTTTTTTTAAAGAGTCCGCAGCTCGTTGGATACGGTCAGCCAACGCCATATCAATGTGTGGGCGATTTTGTTGGTAGGTTGCAGTCAAATTTTTAAGATTGTCTTGAAGTCTAGCGAAACCTTCTTGCGCTAAAAACTTACGCCGCTGCTCAACCATTTTTGCACCAACCTGTGGGAAATTAGCCAGATTGACGTCTTCATGCTGAAAGCGTGCTTCAAGCGTTTCGAAAGAAGCGTCCACCGCTTGATGATAAGCCTTCACCGCTTCCCTCACACCTACCCGAAATGCCTCAGCTTCCTCTGACGTATCGCCTTCGGCCATTTGTAACATCTCAGGCGCCAGATGTCGCCAGCTCATATCTGCGTTGTGGATCATGTCAGGAAAGTACTTTGCAAAAGCAGAAGGCGCTGGCGGCTTAGCGCTCATCACCACTCTGTAGCCACCCAGCCTGAAAGATGCATAGGGTGTAGTATCTGACTTTTTCATGTTGGCCAAATTCTCATCGTATTGCTTACGCTTAGTTCGGTCACTCAGGGTCGCATAGGCTGTTTCGATGCTGGCTGAATAATCCCTGATTAACTTTTCTTCAGCTTCCAATTCTGAATTCCTGAGCTCTGTTTTCTCGCTGATTTCTTGCTCAATCGGGCCACGCCTGACCAAATCAGTCAGCTCATAAATACCCAGCTCTTCTTGAAGCCTGTCAATATCTTTATCCCATCGTGTACGAATCGGCGCCAGGGCATCCTCTATGGTGTCGTCAAGAATGTCTTCATGGTAGTCTCTGCGTATATTTTGAGTATGCTTGCGAATTTCCTCTAAAGTAGCGTCTTTTTTCACGCCAAGAATCTCATAGAAATTGGCCCGAGCCCCGACCCGATTGGCCAACAGTAAATCGCGCATCATATCTCCTTTTTTGAGCTGACCTGCTTTAAGCTTAGACCATCCTGGCAACATTGCATAAAACTGTGCGCAGGACTGGCAGCTCCGACTTTCTGCCCAACCTTTTAAGCATCTTTCATACAAAAAATGAGATGACATGAGCAGGATTTGCTCTTATCTACTTGATTTTCTTCAGGTTTGTGTTAGCATCAGCTCAGATTTTAATTGATAAGGAGACACCCATGAAACGCTACCTCATCCTCACACTGGCCGCTTTGTTTTTAAGCCAGCAAGCCTTAGCCCGAACTGAAAAAGTCGTGGTTGATTGCATCGACTATACAAAACTAGAAGAAGTCGTGGTGGCAACGCCTGGTAAAACTGTCACCAAGACTGCCGCTGATTTTGCCCGTCGCGGCAACGGCGGCTTTGTTTTCAAAGACGAAAAACTGGCTCCAGGCTCTAAAGTGGCTGTGGCTTGGACATATCCCAGCGCCACGGGCACCGGTGAAAACGAGTTCGCTTACGTTGAATACATCCTGCCTGATGAATTTGAGCAAGCGAACATATTCGCTATTCAGGTTGAAAGTGACAGCGCCAAATTCAGGGTAGAATAATCGTTTATGACAACAGCCCGGTGATTTTTTTCATCGGGCCGACTCTTTTCCAGGTCCCTTCTTTTGTCTCAAACAACCTGAAACACCATCAAGTCTCACAGATTTTTCTGAACGCATGAAACCGTTGTAATTACGCAGCTTCACTGAATCAAATGCTTAAGGCTTAACCGGATAACTTTAATTTGAAAATAAACTAATGCCTTCCAGCCAGCTGAGCGCTTATCTGGCTTTTTTTAAGCTGAAAAGCATGTATCCGATGACTGAAGGTTTTCATCTCCGGGCTGTCAGTGTGCTTATCTGCATAGGTTATCAATTCTCGGCTGACGTTGAACAAAACTCTGTCCATCAAATGCAACAAATACAACACGCGCCCCATGCTCAGTTGATTACACAGATTGACCACATCAAAAGGCAGACTGCTTTTAAAAAAATCAGGGTAAGTCATGGTATGCAGGCTGTAAATCTCCGGCAGAAAAGCTGTGAGTTTTTTCTCGAAATCTGGCTTATCGTCCAGCACCCCATGCGACTCTTTAAATAAATTTAAAGCCCGCCAGGTGGCTTCATATTTCTTTCCAGCCCAGTGCTCTCTGGCCATTTTTTTTGAACAATCCATAGCTTTTCCTTGTCAATACAGTTGCATCATGATAAAAACTTTCAGAGTGTTATCCAGCTCTTTAACACGCGCCACATCTCTTAAAGTCGAATGGCTAAAATCCACGGCCTAGGGACGTATAATGAGTCGCACTTTCATAATCATCTTCTTCAATACTTGATTGAACGCCTTGCATGTGATCTCTGAATGCCTGGATGCGTTCAGACAATTCATCAGGAGATAAAGGGTTTGCTTTACTGCCTATGGCAGATGTTCTATGGCGCTTATAAGAAAGTTCATTGATGTCTGTTTTAAGCTTTTGATAAGTTTTCGCCAACTCACTGCTGTGCCCAGAGGATACACTTGCAAGCTTGGGCATCAATTTATTAAGTTGTGATGCCAATTCTAAGGCTTCTTGTTGAAGCGCTTCAGGGCTTGTATCGCCATGCGCTGCTCGAAAGACTTGTGTTTGGTCTCGAATTTCATCTTGGATGGCCTTATGTTTGTACCCTAAATAATCAACCAAATTACGACCATCTTGCCCTTGCGTGTTTTTGTCAGCCTGATAAAGTTTGAGCATGGCTGCCTGCAAAGTCTCCGTGGGCAATTGGCTGTGCATCAATCCAAATATAATTTGAGTGGTCACCGCATTGGGCAGCAATGACTGGCGGTCATGCCACCATGCTTGAACAGGTTCTTCAAGCCCAAAACTATGCAGAGCTTTACCTGCTTCAAAATTTGCTGCCTTCTGCAAATCATGCTGTCCTGTCAACTGCGATGCATCACCATGGTAAGGGCTGGCACCTGCGGTTATGCTGTGCTTCTTGGCCAACTCATTCAAATCATCCAGATATCCCTCGCCTTCAGGTGTGGTGATACATTTAGATAAATAATCTTTTGCCTCTAAACGATGTCTGCCATAAATCTCGTTGATGGTATCAGCAAATTCAAGCAATTCTTCAAAAATGTTATGCAATTTTTGCAGAATTTCTTTGGCTTGTGTCGCCAGTACTTCAGCTTCAGCTTTCTTTTTTTGCAGTTGATTGTAGGCGTCAATAAGATATTGATCATCAGGTATATGCTGCCGTTCACTATGACATTGTGCTTCTATTTCTTGAATGCTTGCCAAAAGTTGGTCACGCAAAGCCAGGGTTGTTTGAGCTTCTAAAAGCTCTTTTTCAAGCAACACAATGAAAAAAAGAGCATTTTCATACTGTCTTTGAATTGAATTGGGATAAAAAGCAGACATCAAAGAAAGTACATCTTCCGATGTCAAAATATCATGCAACCTTGTCACCTTGATAGAAGCTGTCTGAACCTCTTTCGCAAGCAATTGCTGTTCTTCTAACATAAACCTTCCCTGGCTGTTGAGATACCTATTTGAGTATGGTCAAATATCAAAGGCTCTGCAAGTAGCACCCTCAATTAGAGAGAAAAGCTGCTTGGTTCATTTTTTTTTTAACCATCAACACATCAACTAAGCTCTGATGTCGTTTTATAAATCTATAAGCATCTCCTTGTCTTATGAGCTTTTATGTTAGTGCCCACATCAAAATATCTACAGAGGTTATATATTGAAAAATCCCTTTTTAATCTTTATGTTATGATAACGTCTGTCAGTTTTCTATATGTTAAGAATTGTCTTGTACGGCTGTCCCATTAAAAAAGCTGTATAATATTTACCAAAGGTTTAAACTCTTTATTTTTATAAAACAAGGAGTTAGTTGCGACCGTGAAGAAAAAACCAGCCTTTCTTTATCACTTTGATGAGCTGGAAGATCTGAGAATTGATAGAAAGAAGCTCTATCCACTGCTGGAAATATTGTTAATTGTGCTG
>CAYGTQ010000093.1:0-5024 GCA_964352915.1 uncultured Legionellales bacterium | reverse complement strand
ACACCTTGCCTGGCAAGTCTTTAAGGCCTTCTATCGTGGCTCTTGACACCAGATTATGCGTTTATTTGTGGAATTTAAGGACATCAACTTTGATTTCAGATCTTGCCAATAAAATGCTATATTCTGATCTACATGCTGAGTCATGTGTTCTGGTGAATCTAACATTAAATTTTTAAGTGATGCATCTGGATTCAAGCTCTGAGCGTCATAAGCTGCCAAACCTTCTATCCATCAAGGGATCCAAAGCTGTTGCTTACGAACGGCTTCCCGTGGAAAATACTGACGATGATAGATATGAAACAAATCATGGTGAAAACAGGTGTTTCGCTTGAATAGATTTGATAATATTTAATCATGCCATTGATACCCAGAATAAAATATACTTTATTTCCAAGCGAGCGAGTTCCACCATCCATTTCACCCAAACTGTGCGTGATGTAAATATTGAAATCTCGATTAAGATCTAGGAACGTCTCTATGAATGATGCCAAATTCTATGATAAATTAGACTCAACTCCATAATTTTTCTCACTAAACTGATGTTTAATCTCAGTAAAATAAACCAACTCTCTTGCAAGCTCTACATCAACATCGTTACCTTGGCTCTTCCATTTATCAAATTTATATTGATAAAATTGAGGAAATTTTGGCAAAAAATCTCATTGAAAAGCCACACATTGTGTCTTTAAGGATTTTGATTCAATTGTGTGCCAAAATTCGATAAAATCTTGTGATAAGTTATAAACCCTAGGGCCAGTACCTTGAATCCGATCAGAAGAAATGGCCGTAGTATTAATAACCAAGCATGCTAAAAACAAGACGGCTTTCATAACAACGTGCAAGCTTTGTATCACTATATAATAACTCTGATTTAATTATCAAAATAAAATTTCCTAGCATCTATGATCAATTAATATTTCAAAGCTGGCGATGACAGCAAGAACCTGAGCAAACAAGCAGCCCAAGCATCCGCCCTGCTGTAATAAAAGGATATTATTATTAATGAGCACAAATAGTTATGTATGCTGTTGCACAAACTCTCATCCATCATTTGATGATAAGTCAACTTGCTTGATGCTCACAACCACACAATATCATTAGCTGATGAACGTGAACCCAGCCAAAAAGAAATGATGATTCCTTGAATGTCAATTTACCGATGAATGGAACTGGGACCACAACAATGAGCCTTGTTTTAAAAAGTGGAAATGACTCCCATCTTTCTCACTTAATATTAAAAGATTGTAGGGTGGAGATCACAGAGCCTTACCTCCATCTGTTCTATAAAATAAATTGGTGGAGGCGGCGGGAATCGAACCCGCGTCCGCAAATACTACATCTTCAGCTCTACATGCTTAGAACCATCTTTTAATTAAGTGTCCATACTCCGATGGGCAGGATTATCAACACCGAGATCTGCTTTATTTAACGATGTCGCACAGATCAATTAACATCGCGATCCCATGTATATAACTGTGTACAACCCACCCATGGAACAATGAGTGACACAGGCAGTGCCGTTTTTAAGGGCGTGAAACAAGATTAAGCAGCTTGAGCTGCGAAACCATTTCCTGCAAAAGTTGATTTATTTGCAACTAATTTAAAGCGGCTTTTATTTTACGAGGCTTACCACAACCTCGGCATGCACCAAAGGGTTCGTCACCTACGTCGAAGCCAGGTCGCCCCCCAAGTTTTATTATACGCTATAAAGCCTGGGGATTGTCAAACCTTGTCGAAATGCATAATTTTTGATCGCTTGAATCCCTGTGATGCTTTTAAGCACATTATGCTCATAAAGTTTGATACCATATTAATAAAAAATGATGTCTAGAGAGCTTATGCTGAGGCTTTATTCTTACCGAAACTCAGTGTCAATTTTAGCCAAGCACTCCAAAAAAGCTTAATTTACACTATGCTCAATAGATAAAGTGAGCACCAACAAGGTATATTCATGCAGCTGCACCTCGTCACCGACACACCTGATAAAGGTGAAAAACTGATCAACCAATTCAAAGAAGCGCATCTGGATGTATCTTTGCATCACTTAGTGGACTGCCCTAAATTAACGGCAGACGACTGTGATTGTGTCATGCTTGATATCCCAGTGCATGCCATCAGTCAAGTCCCTATGAGTTCATCGAGCATTGCTAAAGTTTTACTTGTTGAGCATTCACAGCTGAATGCTGCCGCTGGCATGGTTGAGCACGATCATATTTTTGACTACATCGATACCGATGATTGGCAAACTGATCGTATTACCACAATACTACAACAAGCCAAACGTCACAAACAACTGATGTCACAACTGACTTCTCAACAAGAAACTATTAAAACCAGCAGTGATCATGATCACGTAACTCAATTACCTACGCGTTTGTCACTCGAAAAATGGGGAGAAGCCAGTCTTGCGCAAGCCAGACGCTATCAGCGCGTGTTGGCTTTTTTATTCATTGATTTGGATAAGTTCAAGCACATCAATACAGCGCTGGGCCATGACAAAGGTGATGAGATTTTAAAAATGGTGGCTGACAGATTATCACAGTGTATCAGAGGCTCAGATATGTTGGGTCGCTTGGGTGGTGATCAGTTCGGTATTATTTTACCTGAAATCAGCCACACATTTGATGCAGGCCGTGTAGCTAAAAAAGTCATCCAAGCATTGCAAATACCTTTTAAGATGGATGGTGAAAATTATTACCTGGCTGTGAGTGTTGGTATTGCCTGCTACCCTGATGTGGATGAAAGTCTCAGTGTCATCATGCAATCTGCTTATGAAGCAGTTTTACAGGCAAGAGAGCAATCTCAACAAAATTATCAGTATTACTCCAAGCAATTGAATCAAAATCATCGCAAACGTCTAACCATTGAAAATGCACTGCGCACAGCTGTAGACAATCAGGAATTACGCTTAGTATATCAACCACAATACGATCTTGGTAGCCGTAAAATGATTGGCATGGAGGCTTTGGTTCGTTGGCAAAACCCACAATTAGGGTTTATTCCTCCTGATGAAATGATCCCTGTGGCTGAAGAAACTGGGTTAATTCATCCTATTGGCCATTGGATTTTAAAAACAGCCTGTGAGCAATTTCAAAACTGGCGATTGGGAGCAAATGCCAAACTTCAGCTTGGTATTAATGTGTCGCCTAAGCAACTAAATGATGAATCGATTGCTCAGGAAATGATAAGGATCATCAAATATAGTCAACTACCATGTGAGCAAATTGAATTAGAGCTCACTGAATCAGTGATTATGCCGGATAATCATAAAGCCGAGGCGATTTTGACACATCTACATGACAATGGGATCCGCATTGCTATTGATGACTTTGGCACAGGAACTTCTTCACTTAGTCGGATCAGGTGCTTACCTTTGGATACGTTAAAAATTGATCGCTCTTTTATTATGGAGCTACATAGCAATGAACATGATGCTAAATTGGTACGCTCGATCATCGATCTCGGAAAGAACATGGACATGTCGGTCATTGCCGAAGGTATTGAAAGCGAAAAGCATGTTGACTTTCTTGCCAAACATGGCTGTTTGCTCGGACAAGGTTATTTCTTTAGCAAACCCATTGAAACACAGGACATGACCCGACTGTTACTGGCAGAATGAAACTGAAATGACTCACACAGATGATTCATTTCACAAAAAATAAGTTGAACTCGCTACTTGGTCGCAGAATAAATTCTAGATTTGCTTGGTAGATGACATCACATTCTTTTGGCAGGTCAACAAGCGGTAGTGACCATGTGGTTCCCCCATTATATTATCAATACGCAGATGGTCGCATCGCTAAAGAGCAAAATACCAACTTGAAGAGTAGAGTAACGAGATTGACTTAATGAGGCCATATTGGTGTTACAAAAGCCTAGGTGTATGCTTAGAGCATACACCTTACAAAAACAGCTATGAGCATTATTTGATACAGAGAATGCTTCATGGCTTACTCTCAAATACAGGCTTTGTTATATCCATGGTGTGCACCAGTGATACTTCAACCGTGGCACGCAACAGCAAAGGGGCTGGATTCAATGTGTAGTGGCAATAATAATGAAAAGCCCCTCGATCCAAAGCTTGAAATTCAGGCATAACAACTTGATTCAACACGTCGCGAGGAATGACTTTGCTGCCAAATATCATTACAGCAAATTTTTCTGTAGCAGCTTCATAGAAATCAGCTTCAGAAACCTTTTTTTCACCATCTATAAAATATTGACTGACACTGCTGGAGGGTAAAGGATAGAGATTTACTCTATCTCCTTCTCTACTCAAAAATTCGTTGTGTAAATGCCCATGTATAATTTGTTTAAAAGCTAAATTTGGGCAACCGGCAGATTTATTGACCGTGCCATATTGAGCTTGTACTGGTAAAACACAGAGCAGCAACAAGAGTGTTACACTTGTTAGCACAATCATGCTTAAGTCCCAAATCAGATTACTTGGAACATACTTCGGCTATTTCCGTGAAAAGTTTAGCTAGAACTATTTAAAAGAAAGATATACAAAGTCCACTAGATTGCAATTCAATCAAATTTCAAACAATTCTAGCGTGGATTTGAAGCAGACTTGGATAAAGAGCAGACAAAAAAAAGCCCCGATTAATCAGGGCTTTTCAAATAAAATACCTGGCAATGACCTACTTTCACATGGGGAGACCCCAAACTATCATCGGCGCTGTGCAGTTTCACTTCTGAGTTCGAAATGAGATCAGGTGGTACCCACACGCTATGTTCACCAGGTAAACCGGTTGTGTTATTAAGGTGAATGACATTGATATACAAAACACAAATTATTTAAACATTGCGTTATATGGCCAAGCCGAACGGTCAATTAGTACAGGTTAGCTTCATATATTACTATACTTCCACATCCTGCCTATCAACGTTGTAGTCTTCAACGGACCTTCAGGGAAATCTAATCTTGAGGTGGGCTTCCCGCTTAGATGCTTTCAGCGGTTATCCCTTCCGTACATAGCTACCCGGCAATGCCACTGGCGTGACAACCGGAACACCAGAGG
>CAYGTQ010000092.1:0-5050 GCA_964352915.1 uncultured Legionellales bacterium | reverse complement strand
AATTGAGGCTTTCAATAAACTTAAAATCAAACCAGAAATCATTACCCTAAAACAAAGCACTTGCCACTTGCCGCACACGCCCTACCTCAGTGTCCATGAGTTGCATGCCTGGTTCAAGGCCCGCAAGCCTTTCATTTTGCTGGATACTCGCAACCATTACGAGTATGCTGCTGGGCACTTTGAGGGTGCTGTGCATATCAACCTGGATACTTTTTCACAATTCACCGGGCAATTGTCTTTATGGAGTGATGCTCAAGACAAGGCGTTGCCTGTGGTCACTTATTGTACTGGCGGTGTTCGCTGCGAGAAAGCAGCCCCCTGGCTGAGTCTTGAAGGATTTGATGAGGTCTATCAGCTGCAAGGCGGTATTTTACGTTACTTCAAAGATTATGGCTCAGATTTTTATGAAGGGGATTGCTTTGTCTTTGACAGCAGGTGGCAAATCAACAGCCAGTTTATGACTCATATGCCTGGGCACAAATACACACATGACAAAAAACAGCTCTGAACAGCAACTTCCGCGACATTGGCATGGTTTAAAATATGAATAAAAATCCCGCGCACTTAATACCATCTCCCAGACTTTGGTTTCTGACACTCTGCTATGCGATGATTCTCGTGGCCGCTAACTGGTTCGATGCACGTCTGGTGCAACTGTTTGGCTTCACCACGGATGCCGGCACGCTGATTTTCCCTTTCACATTTTTGCTATCTGACCTAATCACTGAAATTTATGGCTTCAAACATGCCCGAAGAGCCATTTGGCTAGGCTTGATGTTTGCTCTATGTATCGTCATCTATGGCCAAATCGTCATTCACCTGCCAGGCCCTGATTATGCCTCACAAAATGCTGTATTTGACAGTTTGGTGAGCATCAATACCCGTATTATTGCCGCTTCAATCATCAGCTACCTATGTGCTGAGCCACTGAATTCATTCTTGATGGCCAAGCTTAAAATCAAATTCCAAGGACGTTGGATGGGCAGCAGATTCATCCTGTCCACCTTCATCGCATCTGGAGTTGACAGCTTTCTATTTGGCACACTGGCCTTTTATGCCACCATGACAGAATCACAATTGCTCGATCTGATCTTGACCATGTGGTTTTTTAAAGTATTCATTGAGTTGTGTATGCTACCCATCTCAACCCGATTAGCCCAAAGCATCAAAGACAAAGAGCGCATGGACATTTATGACATCCAGACCCAATTCAACATTTTCAATTTTGATGTATCTTATGAGAACAAACAAAATTTTTACGCAAGACTAACGAAAAAAAACCACAATTAAAGTACAATGGATAATTAAAATTTTTTAATTGGAAACTTATTATGAGATGCTTATGCTATTGTGTTGCTGAACGTTTCAACTTAGCTCAAATAGAGCGTTTTGCAAACAGTTCATCTTCATTCAAAGTCACCAAGTTTTGGCGCTGCCTGATGCTCGAAACTGAAGAATCGATTGTGTTTGTATTCACTAACGGCACCTGGGTAAGCTGGGGCCTTAAAGCCCACGAAGCTCGCGCTCATCTCCAAAAGCTGCAGCCATTTCAAAGCAAAACTCTCTCTTCACAATTATCGGAAGGATTTTCTTATCAGTATGGCACAAAAACCAGCATCCACCCGCATCGTTATTTCAATGTAGAATGCATCACACTTGAAAATAATGAGCATGATGTCAAGCTGGCTTTGTCCTATGGACTTTCACAATCCATTAAGCTTAAATTGCACGAAGAACAAATAGAGCTCTTATTTAATAATTATGCGCCATTGGCCAAAACCATGGCAGAGCACGGGACACTGCGATTGAGTCGCAAAAAAACTCGATGCATCATTGGTGAAATCCTATCGGCCAAAGTTACGTTGAACTTATCTGGCGGTTTTTTATTTCAACCAGAATTTTTCTGGGAACACGCCAGCCTTGCAGAATATTACCAATTGATTGAAAGTTACATGGATATTCCATTTCGAAGTAAAATCTTAACTGAGCGCCTAAACACGCTCAATGAGATTTTTCTCATGCTCAACGAAACTTTAGAAAGCCATCACTCACACCGGTTAGAAATGATCATCATTGTGCTGATTGCTGCAGAAATCATCATCGCACTGCTGCATAAAATATAATACTTATGAGCGTTTTTATGAGTGACCAATAATATGGAGCTTATTTGCCTGGTTTTTATATTAGGCTAACTTTCTATGGGGTTTTTTAAAAAACCCATAACTTAGAAAATTCTTGGTACTCTGCTAGTTGTGATGATGGAGAGCATAGCTGTTTCACTCATTTGGTCGCCTTACTATGTTTACACTGGGGCTGCTCATGAAAATATTTTGTTTGCTTTTTAATCGATTGATTAAGCCATTAGTCATGGAGTGCTGGGCAGAGGAGGCTCTCTCTCGCCTAATGCACATTATGCTTTTACAGCGCTTGTGGGTCATCAATGGTTACAGTATGATGTCCAACCTTGGCTTCGCTCTTGCGTGGAATGTACAGAAAGCATGGTGCAACAAAATCATAAACCCTCACAAAACCATCAGCGTCATTTAGCTTCAAGTGGTGCCTTACCGCCTAAAAATTTTAAAGCTCTGGGCATTTATGCTTTTTTCTTTTTATTTGTCTATCTGCAAGACTACCTATACAGCATTTTTAACCGGGAACTGATAGAACTTTTATCACTTTCAGCCACACAATTGGGCCATTTATCATCCTTGAGTTTTTACAGCACCATGCTCTCACTCATCCCCATTGGTATCTTGTACGATTTAAAATCCAACCGGCAATTAATGATTGTGGCAGCTGTGATAAGCCTTCTAAGTGCTGTTATCTTTTTTTTCGCCTCATCATTTGGTGGCTTTGCCTGCAATCGATTGCTCTGTGGTATCGCCACATCCTTCGCCTTTGTTGGTGGCCTTAGGGCCATCAGCATCAGTGGGATTAAGAAAACTGTGGTAACTACAGGCATTTTCTTTGCCATTGGTAACCTAAGTGGTGCAGTGGCTTCTGGACCTTACCTTTGGCTAAAACTCTACAGCCACTGGCAAGTGGTGCTGGCTTTCAATTGTCTGGTGAGTCTGAGCATCTTAATATTAATGTACAAATGGCTGCCCTGTGACCGACCAGTTGATGATATGAGACAGCTGAGTTTTTGGCACCAGCTAAAAAAAGCTTATCAAAATTTGATGCAAGCCTCACTCAACATCAATAACTGGTTATGCGGCCTGTTTGCTGGAATTTTGTGCTTCCCTGATACACTGTTTGCGGGTCTTTGGGGTATTGTGTATTTCACACAAAAATATAACTTCAGTGAAATCGAAGCAGGCTTAGTCATTTCAAGCTTCACCATTGGCATTGCTCTTGGGGCCCCTCTTCTGGGGGTTGTTGCCGATCGCACACCGCACAAACGCCTGGTCATGATGATCGCTTGCCTATGCTGTGTACTGTTAACCTGGCTCTTGGTTCATCCATTATGGACATCTCTTTTAAGCCTCATCCTACTTTGTGTGACTCTAGGCTTGTTTGATTGCGTGGAAGTCATCGCCTTTGCCTGCATACAGTCTTCACCACAAAAAGAACAAATGGGGACATCGCTTGGCTTTGTGATTTCTTTGATGAGCTTACTAAATGCCATCATCCAACCAATTTTTGGTGCACGCATGGATGAAAAATGGAGTGGCACATGGCTCAATGGTACCCGTGTTTATGGCGTAGAAGCGCTGGATCACGCCGTCATCATGGTACCTTGTGCTTTCTTTGTCGCCATGATGCTAGCTTACTTCATCAAAGAAGAAGCCTCAAAGTAGCCCTTTCTTGAATTCAACTCATAAGTGCAACTTTGTATAGAATTTAGATAGCTATATTAGTATAGAATATAGCCATCTGGAGTATATAGAGTGAACATGAAGTATAAACAGTTGGATTTCGAGAAGCGTTGCTTAATAAAAGAGAGCCTCTGCGAAATTAGCATGGCCTTGATATTTTGTATAAAATGCGTACGCTGTGTTATTCAAGGAGAAATGAGATGCTTCCTTGAATGCTCATGGTCTTGTTCATTATATTGCCTCTGTGTTGGTTTTGATAACTAGTTTCGGTGGCTTTTATTATGAGACAACGACCTTGCTAAAGTCGCTCTTTTTGTGAAGCAATGCGCACAACCCTTCTTACAATATAGGCTCCTGGCCACCCTGCTCCAACACGGTTTGCACATAGTGATTGAATTTTTCTGTGTCTTTGGCCGTCAGTTTATCTTTTGCGGCACGTGCAATCACCCGTTCACGGCTGGATGGAAATTCAATCACTTTGCTCATGCATGCTTCTTTGATGGCTGTTGCGCATAACTTTTGCGAGAGTCATCATCTCTTTCCAATGCATCTTCACACGCTAATTCAACCTTGGCTGCACTCGACCAATCCTCCAAATATGAAGTACAACCTGTCATACTGGGGACCCAGCGTAATGTCTTTAAAAAATCCTGTTTGGTGTCTTCGTTGATTTTTGAGCTTAGAAAATACATGCAAGTGATATCCAACTCACAAAAAGGGACAGGTGGCGATGCATCTCCTATAAGCCTTGTCATATCTGTTATGGCAACAGACGAACAATCCATATGATCAATGATGGCGTACAACATAAAATGTTGTGCCATATTGATGCGCCACTGCGGTACATCCACACCCCATAACAGATACCCACCACAAATATTTAAATCTAAAAAGCGTGCTTGTTGGCACAAAGGACAAATGGTGAAAACTTCTGTTAAGTCAGGTTCATATATATTTTTTGGTGACACACTCATGTGACAGCCTGCCTTAAAACCGCAGAACTGACAGGCATGGTTGTCACGTATGAGCACTTCAGATTGCACGCTGGCAAAATCAGGGTGATCCTCAAGACATTGCCAGCGGTAGCTTGCTTCAGGGTTTAAGCCAAGATACAGCAGTTGCTCCGGCTCATCTTCAGCAAAACAAGCCCAACGTTCAATACGTTCAATCCCTTCAAATGTAAAAGTTCCGATTTAATCTGACACTCTTATCAAATTGAGTTAAAATTGATT
>CAYGTQ010000091.1:452-5098 GCA_964352915.1 uncultured Legionellales bacterium | reverse complement strand
AGATAATACACTTGCATTTATGGCTTACAAGCCTGTCTTTTTATTTTAAAATTATATGACGATCTCTCAGGTTTTGTCGTCTTTTTAGGCATTTGATGACGCCATGTCTGAATATTTTTTGCAAAACAATCATAATAGAGTTATCAAGTCCTTGCAAAGACTTAAAAACAATCCATCAGCAGCTATTTATTCAACAAAGCCAAGGTTTATGCTAGTCTAGACCCAAGAAGTTTTATACTATTTATTAACTGAATTAATCAGAAAATATTCTTTTATTAGTTTAAATATATCAAATAAGTAGGATAATAGGATTTACATAATATATATACTTTTGTATATTGGGTGGGTGCTATATATACGTCACCTATTATGAAGTATTTAATTTGGAAAGGTAACTCTTTGCAGCAAGTTCGCCTATTCCCAAAAGGGATCAAAGAAGATATGGGCTTTCAGCTGGACTGCTTGCAACAAGATTTAACGCCCACGCTGAGTCAATCGATATCAGAGATTGATCATCGTGCAAAATCGATCATGATTTCCAACAGCACCAACTACCATTTAGTCTACTATGAAAAAAATATTGAATCTTCTAGCTCAAAGCAACTCAAATTTATCAAAGAGTTAAACGTCAATGTGGTGTACATCTTGTGTGCTTTCTCAACGATTCATAAAAAGAGCCTAAACAAAAATATAAAAAATGCAAGAAAAGTTCTACAGACCATCAAGACAGCATGGAGGATCAGTCATGAATGATTGTATCAGTAAAATTTTTCTTTCCAGAAAACCATCAAACACATTACTTTTCTCTATGAAAATCATTAGAGAAAACTTGCGTCGAGGAGGACGAAATTTTCAAACAAATATTCCAGCAAAGTATACGACCTAAAATTCTTATTACCAAATTTTATCTTTAAACGTACGAGGAGAACATTATGAGTGAAAAATATAATTGTAGCAATGTTTATAAAGATATAGGATTCACTGGGCGTGAAGCTAAAAGCTTAGTTATTCGCGCACAGCTCATACGAGCTTTGATGAATTTCATAAAAGCCAACCAGCTCACGCAGTCTGAGGCAGCTTCCTTGTTTGAGTTAACACAGCCAAGAGTCAGTGATTTAATGCGGGGAAAAATCAGCTTGTTTTCAATGGATACACTGGTCAATATGTTAGGCAAAGCTGAATTTGATATCAGTATACACTCCGACCATAATCATACCTCCGTACCTATCAACGTGAAGTACACTCAATACAACTGTGGTAAAAGCAAAAAATAAAAAAACACTCTGATTTAAATGGCCGTTTTACGAGAAGAGAAAATTACTTCATTGGTCTCATTGTCCATTAAATCTGCTTGAGTGGAAACATTTTCATGCTCCAACAAAGAAAGCAAACTGACGATCATTTGTTCGCGATCTCTACCGCAACTGTGCATGAGCGTTTTGCCGTTGGCACGAAAAACAACTGTATAGCGATTAGCCTTTGCAATCATAAACATTCCTTGTGTTGCTAAAGACAAGTGTCTCACTGTAACACCTTTTTTCTATTTCTCCAAGCAAATCTAGCTAACCATCTTTCACACCATTCTTTTTATACACACACTTACTTAATTATGTGCTTCAAATAAGTACTGTGACTCTTTCTCATACGCTTTATTTTTAGATATTTGTTACAATGAAAAACAACTATTTAGAAGGTAACAACCATGCAAATATATATATCGATTGGGTTAATTTTTTGTTTTTTACTTTCCGCATCAGCAACCCTTGGCGGAGATAATATGGCTCAATCTATTGTAAAAGTAAGCGTTACAGCCAATGGTTATCACTTCGATACACCTTGGCAGGCACCTTTTCAATATCAAACCACAGGCTCAGGATTTGTTATTCATGACAATTTAATCGTTACCAATGCTCATGTAGTAGCCAATCAAATTTTCACAGATGTGCGTCGTACCGACGACCCCACTCCACGTCGAGCACGTGTTGAACTGGTTGATCATGATTGTGATCTGGCACTGCTTAAAGTTGATGATGACACTTTTTTTAAAAAGGCAAAATCCCTAACACTTGGTCCCATGCCTAATGTAAGAGATGAAGTTTATGCGGTTGGTTTTCCCATTGGTGGTAATGAGCTTTCAACCACCGAAGGCGTGGTATCGCGCTTTGAAATCAGCGAATACGTGCACAGCGGAAAAATGTTGCCATTATTGCAAATTGATGCAGCCATCAATATGGGCAACAGTGGTGGACCTGCCCTTGATAAAAACAACCAAGTGATCGGTGTGGTGTCTCAATCTTATTTATTTGCACAAAACATCGGCTACATCATACCCGTTGATGTCCTCAAACACTTTTTGAAAGACTACAAAAAAAATGGGCCATACCAAGGGTTCCCATCCGTGGGTATTGTCGGCCAGTCTATGGAAAACCCCGATCTCCGAAAAAAATATGGCATGAGAAACAAAGAAACTGGTATATTACTGACTGACGTTTCTTATCCAGCCGAACAAGATAACTTATTAAAACGCTCAGACGTTATCTTGTCGATCAACGATGTTGACGTTTCAAATAATGCCACCATTTTATTGGCCAACGGAACACGGATCCAGGCACAATATTTAATATCAAACAGCCATATTGGTGACACCTTAAAATTTAAGTTATTAAGGGCCGGCCAGCAACAGATTTTATCTGTGCCGCTTAAATACAATGAGCACCATTTCTCTTTGGTGCCCAATACACAATACGATAAAGCACCCACCTATTATATCTATGCAGGCTTGGTGTTTACACCACTGACACAAAATTACCTACAATCTTTTGGTGAGCACTGGTCTTCCAAAGCTCCTCTAGCACTTATTAATTATCTACAAAATGGTAAGAAGAAATCTGATCGTCAACAAGTTATTCTACTAAGCCGACTCCTGCCTGATAACATCAATATCGGTTATCAACAGCTCAACAACTTAGTCATCAGCTCAATCAACGGTCAACCGATTTCAACCATGCATGATGTCATTCATGCGATCGAATCCCATCAAGGGGCGCACCACACCATCTTATCAGAAGATCATAAACACATTGTGCTGGAGCGTTTGAGTGCTGAAAAACACCACCCAATTATTTTAAATAACTATAGAATCAACGCTAACCGTTCAGATGATTTAAAACCGACTATGCATTAGACTTTGCATTTCTGGAACGAGTAGACACCGCACCTACCATAGGTAGTTTTATCTGAGAGTCGCCCAGCAGCATGTAGCCTAGAATAAAGAGCGCCGGTAAGCCGAACAGTGGCGTTATCATAAAATACAAAGTCCAGCTAACGTGATCAGCAATCCAACCTGCAGGGAAAGTCAAACATTTGTCCAAAGAACGCAGCGATGAGAACAGTGCATATTGCGTCACGCGATAAGAAGCGTGGCAAAGATTAGAAATATAGCTAACAAATGCGGTAGTGACAATACCACCCGTCACATGGGTCAATGCGATGGTGATGTACAACATAAAGATATTATCACCCACCAAAGACTGCAAAACGAATAAACCAAAAGAGAGCATGTGGATGATGCCATTGACCAGCATAGCTCGCACATCTCCTATGCGAGAAACAATAATCCCACCCAACAGGCTACCAATAATAGAAGCTATCAATCCAAATATTTTAACTGTACTTGCAATGTCTGTTTTGGAGAAACCAATTTCCAAGAAAAATAGATTAGACATAGATTGTACAAAATTATCGCCCAACTTATACATTGGGATCAACAGCACAATCAAAAGCCAGCCACGTCTTTTTATGAACTCCATAAACGGTGCTTCTGTCGCAATTTTTAGCCGACGACGTACCAACACATGCCATGGCTCAGCGGGGACACCAGGACTGTCTTCCAAGTCCAAAGTAGTTTGACGCTGGCTCTCAGGCTCTGGTATGCACCAAATGGTCACAAGCCCCACCACAAGGCTCGCTGACAAAATCCCATACACCACAGGCCACGGCAATAAGTCTGCCATAAACAAACTACCGGCACTTGAAGTTAACATACCGACACGGTAGCCGAAAAGGTACATGGCAGAGCCAAGCGCAATTTCACTGGGAGCAAGGATTTCAATACGGTAAGCATCGGTGACTGTGTCACGGCTGGCTGAGAAAAAGGAGATTAACCCCACATACAAACCTGTCAAAAAAATATGCTCTACTGGATTGATGAATGCCAGCAACGAAACACATCCTACCAAAGCCAGCTGCATAGAAAACGCCCAACCACGCAAATGGCCTAACCACTGGCCGAAGAAGGGAACTTTGACTGTCGCCATTAAAGGAGCCCAAAGAATTTTCAGAACATAAGGCAGATAAGCCAAGCTGAACCAGCCAATGACTGTTTTGCTCACCCCGTAATCTTTCAGCCAAATCGGTACGGTGCACACAATCAGCAGTACTGAAAAACCACTTGAGAAAGCCAAAAGTCCACAAATCAGAATACGAGGACGCAAATACATTGTGAACTGAGCAAAAAAGTCAGCGACACGCTTCATCATGATGTCATGAAATTCCTACCGATTGGTAAAGAAAGTGACCACCTTGCGGATTACACAAAGAGTTCGATTTTTTTGCATTATTGAACAAAAAACCGCCACTTAGAAAGT
>CAYGTQ010000091.1:0-442 GCA_964352915.1 uncultured Legionellales bacterium | reverse complement strand
GTTTAGTATGGATGATACAGGTTTAAAGCAAGTTTGTCACGTAGAAATTTTCTCAGGGGAAAAAGGGTCACCATGCAAAAGCTATCAACTTAATTTTGTTAACACCAAGCGACTTTGTCGTAGTATAACTACCAAGCGACTTTGTCGCACAGTCTACCCAGGGAAATTGACGGTTTTACTTTAAAAATGCTTTTCTAGGTATTCTTTTTTGAATATCAGGAGGCTTAAAAGGATGATCGTGATGAACTCTAAAGCTCAACTTACTGTAGATATCATAGCTAAAGTAGCCGAGCAAAAAATAACCATTTGTAACGCTGCAAAGCTCCTCAACAAATCCAGACGAACTGTTGAACGCTACCTTCAGCAGTATCAAACCATGGGCATTCAATTGCATATTCTTGTGATGAAGATCGGTGATAATTACGATGTCGATCGCTTACCA
>CAYGTQ010000090.1:0-5106 GCA_964352915.1 uncultured Legionellales bacterium | reverse complement strand
CAGTGTTACAGCAGGCCAATTCTATTACTCAAAACGCTTTGTCGTTGTTGGGGTAATTATGATTTTAAAATATTTATAATAAGTTATGTGGATATTTTGACAAATCACATGAGAAGCATTTAATAATTATGGGGTAAACAAATGCTGGCACTGATGTTGCATAAACATTCAAAGATTCACAGATACTAAGACAGAGGATTGAGTTATGTCAGGTATTTCAACACCGGGAGTTGGTTCAGGTATAGACATCGGTTCATTGGTATCGCAACTGGTGCTTGCTGAAACCCAGCCTAAGGCCACACGCTTAAATAATCAAGAAGCCAGAGCCCAAGCAGAAATTTCAGCTATTGGAACTTTAAAGTCTACTGTAGCCGATTTTCAATCTTCGATTGCTGGTTTGAGTGATTTTTCATCTTATCAGAATAGAATTGCCATATCGTCTGATAATTCCAGTTTTAATGCCAGCGCTACCAGTGATGCTGAAGAGGGATTGTACAACATTGAAGTCACAACCCTTGCAGCGTCTCAAGCATTGGCAAGCTCTTCTTTTCCATCTGCTGATGATGTGGTAGGCACTGGGAAAATAACGATCTTATTCGGAGAGTACGATAGCGCTACCAATGGATTTGCACTGAATTCTGCAACATCGAAACTGGATATTACAATTGACTCAAGTTCAAATACTTTAAGAGGTATACGTGACAAGATCAATCAAGCTGATGGCGATGTAAGAGCATCTATCATTAATGATGGCAGTGGGGATAAATTGGTCTTAAATTCAGATAAAACGGGATTAAAAAATGCTTTAAAAATTATTGTTAACGACGATGATGGTAGCCACACGAATACATTAGGGCTATCACAATTAGCCTACGATCCTTCTCTTACAGCATCTAACGGAAAAAACTTGACTCAAACTGTACCAGCTGCCAACGCTGTTTTAAAAGTAGATGGTTTGACAGTAACCAGAGATACTAACAATATTGCAGATATGATAGAAGGTGTGACTCTTGACTTAAAAAAAGCAGAAGTTGGTAAGAATGTTACACTTAATATTGAACTTGATAAGACTTCTGTGAGCTCCAAGATCAGCAGTTTCATTTCAAATTATAATTCAATGGTTTCGCTCTTTAATAACTTAGGGGGATTTAATCCTGATAGTAATCAAGGAGGTATCCTTCAAGGCGATTTCACATTACGCTCTATTGAAAATCAGACAAGAAGATTAGTCACAGGTTCCACCATTAACACATCTAGCCCATTCAATTCGCTGGCCTCGATTGGTGTGAAAACAGACAATGAAGGGCTTTTAAGTTTGGATACCACTGTGCTAAATAACGCCCTAGATACTAACTTTGATGGCATTGGTCTTCTTTTTGCCAATGGTGCTACCACCACCGATTCCCTTATCAAATTTTCCAGCTCAAACAGCAGCACCGAATCAGGTACTTATGCTGTAGAACTCTCAGAATACACAGCACCTACAGCAGCGATTGCTGCTACACAAGGATTTCTCTCAAACAGCGCAAATTCAACATTGATTGTTGATGCCAATAATGATGCTTTTACAATTTCAATCGATGGTTTCAGCTCTGGCAGTATTTTGCTAACTCAACAGACTTATGCCTCAGGATTAGATTTAGCTAAGGAAGTTCAGTCAAAAATTAACAGCGATGCTAGTTTAATAAGCAATGGTGTCAGTGTATCAGTAAGTTATGAAACCGATCATTTGGTCATTACTTCGAATTCACTAGGTGTTGCTTCATCAGTTAGCATTGACAGCATTGATACAAATTCAAATACTTTAGGCTTATCTGTGGCTTCAGGAACTAATGGCCAAAATGAAGTAGCATCTGTTGAAGGAAGTGTTGCTGGTACCATTAATTCCTCGAGTGCTAGCACAAGCGGTGTCATTTTGACAGGGACAGGAAATGCGCTAGGATTAAGTCTAGAAGTGACTGGTGGGGCAATTGGTGCTCGTGGGACCGTAACTTATAGTCAAGGTATCTTGAGTGATTTAGATGCTTTTTTAGAATCAATCTTAGATAGTTCAGGTTCGTTGGAAACCAGATCAGATCTTCTTACCGATAAAATAGAGGATATTACTGATCAAAGGGCAGCTTTAGAGAGACGTGCAGAAGAATTGCAGTCACGATTTTTGAAACAATTTACAGCTCTAGATACACTTGTTTCAGAGCTAAACACAACCAGCAGTTTTCTAACTCAACAGTTAGCTAATTTACCTGGAGCTGCTGGTCAGAAAAAATCTTAACACATAAACTAACAAGGAGATCTTGATGGATCTTAGCAACCCAAGACGGCAAATTAATCAATATCAAGTTGTTGAAACTCAAGCAGTTGAAGTTGCCAGCCCATACAAGATTATTCAGATGTTGCTCAATGGTGCTTTGGCCCGTATCAGTACTGCCAAAGGCCACATGGAAAGAGGAAAAAAAGGAGAATGTGGGGAACTTATTAGTAAAGCCATATCTATTATTGAGGGGCTTAGGAACAGCCTTGATAAAAGTATTGGTGGCGAAGTTGTTGAGAATTTAGAGGCCTTATACGATTATATGAACCGGCAATTGTTGCAAGCTAATTTACAGCAGCAGCCTGGCATATTAGATGAAGTAACAAAATTACTACAGGAAATTAAAGCAGGTTGGGATGCAATCCCTATTGAAGAACATGATGCACATGACCGGCGTGAGCAAGTTTTAGCCCAGTCCAAAGAAAGCAGGGATGGCTAGTTCATGAGTAAGGCATATTGTGAGTCATTATCAACCATTTATCTTAAAACCCAAGAAATTCTTCAGTTAACACGCAATGAAGATTGGGAAAGTATTGCCCGCCTTGTCAAACAAAGGCAGGAAATTTGCAATGAGCTTCTCCTGCATTCTGTTGAGGGAGCTTACTTGAAGCAGTCAGAAAAATTAATAAGAGACGTTTTGGCGCTTGAGCAGCAAGTTATTAGGCTTGTAGCATCGAAACGAGATGATGTAGGGCAGCAACTAACTCATCTGTTCAAAGGAAAATTGGCAATTGAGTCGTATGCTAACACAGATTAGAAAAAGCACTTAACTGGTGTTGGTTCACCCAGTTTCTTCGAAATCATATTATACTTATATCGGCGGTGCATTTAGTGTGCATAATTTGATTTTACATGACAGCAAACTAAGCTTGATGTAAGGTCGATATATGTAAGAGGCAATAAATGCGTAGGGATTACCAGATCCTCATTCTTGACGATAACGAAGACAGGTTACAAAAGCTCAAAGTAATCATGGATTTTTTGGGCGAGCCAGTGATTGCTTCCACAAGGGAAGAGTTGGCTTCAAAAAAAATACAAAGCGCTGATTTGTTGGCGATCATTGTTGGTCTTCAAGAAAATGAAGTTAATTTAGAGTACATCAGTAAGATCAGCAGCGCTCTGCAAAATATCCCCGTTATTACTTTAACGTCTGCGCCTCAAGCGCAAAAAAGGATCGAAGCTACTTTGAGCAAAATTGTAGTGAAAGCTCTAAGTGAACCTCTTACTTATGCACAAATTCAAGATGCATTGTATTGCTGTCAAATAGCTCATGAAAATATAATTTCAGCATCTAAATCGTCTGAAGATAGGCCTATAGCTTTATTCAGGAGTTTGGTTGGCACAAGTGAGCCAATTAGGAAAATTCGCCAATTGATAGAGCAAGTAGCACCTTCTGATGCGAATGTTCTGATACTCGGAGAGTCAGGAACTGGTAAGGAAGTTGCTGCGCGTAATATACATGCAAGATCAACCAGAGCGAAACAATCGTTTGTGCCCATTAATTGTGGTGCTATACCAGCAGATTTGCTGGAAAGTGAGCTTTTCGGTCATGAGAAAGGGGCATTTACAGGAGCAATCACTGCACGCCAGGGACGTTTTGAGCTAGCCAATAAAGGCACGATATTCTTAGATGAAATTGGAGACATGCCTTTATCCATGCAAGTAAAGATGTTGCGTGTGCTCCAGGAAAGATGCATTGAGCGTGTGGGTAGTAATAAGACAATTAATATAGATGTAAGAGTTATTGCAGCGACGCATAGAAATTTAGAAGAGCTCATAGAGGCTGAAAAATTTCGTGAAGATCTGTTCTATCGGCTCAACGTATTTCCCATTGAAATGCCAGCACTTCGCGATCGCATACAAGACTTACCCTTGTTATTTAATGAATTAATGGCTAGAATCGAGGCTGAAAAAAGAGGGCGAATTAGCATTACTCCAAATGCTGTTGAAGCTTTAAGTCAATATGGTTGGCCAGGAAATATAAGAGAATTGGCTAACTTAGTTGAGCGTCTGGCTATTTTATACCCTAATGACTTAGTCGGCGAGAATGAATTACCAGCAAAATTTAAACCGACGACCACAAATGAGTCAACACAAAAAGAAAACCAAAAAATTTCTAATAGCCCAAACCATATAATGGAAATTTATGAACCTTTGAGTGGCCATGGGGTTGATTTAAAAGAACATTTAACTAAGATGGAACTTAATCTTT
The DNA here is from genome assembly GCA_964352915.1 of uncultured Legionellales bacterium. Lineage (GTDB taxonomy): Bacteria > Pseudomonadota > Gammaproteobacteria > PIVX01 > PIVX01 > CAYGTQ01. The sequence goes on along the minus strand of CAYGTQ010000090.1, from coordinate 583 downwards.
TGCATCAGGCTTTGGATGAAAATAATTGGGTTGTATCCAAAGCAGCTGCTTTTTTGAATATGAGACGTACAACATTGGTTGAGAAGATGAAAAAATACAACATCACTCGACCAGAAAAAATTTATGATGAGGAAGCCACACTTGCTTAGGCAATGCATTATAAATTTCTTATATGAGCAGTCACGATATTTAGTTTTAGCTCTATACTTCAGTATTTGGCTATCTTTTCATAGGTTATTTTGTTAGCATTCACTAATGATTTTTAATCCTTTTATTTTTATATTATGAATGCATTATCTGTAATCCATAGAGTATTTTATTTTTGTGTGGTTGTGTTTTGCCATTTTTCTCATGCGCACATGGAAGTGAATCATCTATCAGATATTATGAGCAATCTTGAAAAGGAAGCTATTAAACCTTCTGAAGAACTTATTTTATTGGATATGGATTTGACGTTGACTCAACCCAATCATCCCACAACCTTTATGCCAAACTATCACTGTCATTTGGATATAATAAAACCATTGATGGAGAGATTGACTGGCCAGCAAAAAGAAATGGCTTATAATCTTGCCATTAGAAG
>CAYGTQ010000089.1:0-5185 GCA_964352915.1 uncultured Legionellales bacterium | reverse complement strand
GTATCCGCTCTTTTAATCCTGAGACACAATTATCTATTGAAAAACTGAAATCAGTTGAGCTTTTACCAGCAAGGGAGTTTCCTTTTACTGAAAAATCTATTCAAGACTTTAAAAAGAATTGGAAAAATTTTTTCTCATCTAATCCCAAACACTGCCAAATTTACCAAGACGCAACACAACATCAACTACCTGCTGGCATAGAGTACTACTTGCCTTTGTTTTTTTCTGAAAATACAGCACCGCTGATTGACTATTTACCAGATGAAAAAAATATCTTAATGTTTGACCAAACTCTTGAAAAAAGCTTTGAGTATTGGCAAGAAATCAAACATCGTTATGAGCAATACCAAGGGGATTCGACAAGAACCATTCTACCTCCTGAAAAACTCTATTTAACACCAGAAGAGATCACCCAGCATTTACAAAATGCGAATAATTTTTTAAAGCCCACTCAAGTACAAAATCTACAACTTTCTGAATATTTGATCGGCGCTAAAACACCTCTGCACATTATTGCAGATTTACAAAAAAAGTACGATAGGATTTTGATTGTAGCTGATTCCCTAGGCCGACAAGAAATAATGCATCAAAAACTCTCACAATTGGCCATCGTGTCTGAGCCAATTAATGATTACCAACAATGGCTCAAATCCACAGGCAAAATCAGCATTTGTGTGGGGCCACTTTGTCACGGCATTATGTACGATAACAAACTTGTGATAAGCGAAGCAGATTTATTGCAAAGCGAGCCTTTCCTTCCTACAAAAACAAAAAAAAATCAAAATCCTGATCATGCCATCCGTCATTTAGGTGAAATAAGCGTCGACGCACCCGTTGTACATGCGAGCTATGGAATTGGTCTATACAAAGGCTTGAAAACCATTCAAACTGGTGAGCTCATTGGTGAATACTTAATTCTTCAATATGCAGATAAAGACATGGTCTATGTGCCAGTCACATCACTGCATCTGTTGAGTCGATACGTCACACAACATCCTGAGTCCATACCCCTGAACAAACTTGGCACCGATCGCTGGCAAAAAAGTAAAACCAAAGCTCTTAAAAAAATACATGACACAGCTGTAGAGCTCTTGGAAATTTATGCTAAACGCCAAGAAAAAATAGGCTCTAAATATGAAATACCTCAAGATGAGTATCTAAAATTTTGCGAACTCTTTCCTTTTGACACCACCGATGATCAACAAAAAGCAATTGATGATATTTGCCATGATTTGCAAGAAAACAAGCTCATTGACCGATTGATTTGTGGTGATGTCGGATTTGGCAAAACAGAAGTTGCTATGCATGCAGCATTTATCGTTGCAAAAAATAAAAGGCAAGTAGCCATTCTCGTGCCTACCACGCTGCTTGCTGATCAGCATTACCAAAACTTCTCAGAGCGCTTCTCATCTTTTGATATAAACATTACTTGCCTCTCTCGTTTTAAAACAAAATCAGACATTGACCAAGCTTTAATAGACATAGAATGCGGTGATGTCAGCATTGCCATTGGCACCCATAAGTTATTGCAAAAATCTGTTAAATTTGCTGATTTGGGTCTTTTAATCATTGATGAAGAGCACCGTTTTGGTGTTCGCCAAAAAGAACACTTTAAAAAGATGCGCTCAGAAGTTGATATACTCACGCTAACTGCAACGCCCATACCACGCACACTTAACCTTGCCTTATCTGGACTTCGCGACATATCATTAATTGCCACAGCGCCTGAAAAACGCTTACCGATTAAAACATATGTTCATAAAAGACGTGCATCCATTATTCGTGAGGCCATATTACGTGAACGCTTTCGCGGCGGCCAGGTGTATTTTTTACATAACCATGTGTCATCGATTCAGAACATTTTTGAAGAGATCAAAAGAATATTACCTGAGGCCAAAGTAGGTATTGCTCATGGCCAAATGAAAGAGAAAGAGCTCGAAAGTGCCATGTCTGATTTTTATCATCAGCGTTTCCATATATTACTTTGTACCACCATCATTGAAACAGGCCTCGATATTCCGACAGCCAATACGATCATCATCGATCGCGCAGATAAATTAGGCCTTGCTCAATTGCATCAATTACGTGGACGAGTTGGCCGCTCTCATCACCAAGCCTATGCTTATTTACTGACACCACCTCCTGAAGTGATCACCAATGATGCTAAAAAACGCCTTGAAGCCATCAGTTCTTTGGAAGAGCTTGGCTCAGGCTTTATTCTGGCCACGCATGATCTCGAAATTCGAGGTGCTGGTGAAATTTTGGGTGATGACCAGAGTGGGGCTATTCAAAACATCGGCTTTAGCCTATACACCGAGCTTCTTGAAAAAACCATTCAAAGCCTACAAAACCCCGATAGCGGTATTAATTTAAATATTGAAGCTACCACTGAAATCAACTTACATATACCCGCTTTCATTCCTAATGAATTCATTCATGACATCCAACAACGCTTGATTATGTACAAAAGAATTGCTCATGCTAAAAATAACCAAGAACTTGAAAAGCTTCAAGTAGAACTTATCGATCGCTATGGTCTTTTACCTATTGAAGTTAAATATTTATTTTCGGTGACAGAAATTAAAATTTTAGCCCAAAATCTCGGCGTTGAAAAAATTAATGTTTCTGATAAAGTTGGCAGCATCACTTTCTTTGAAAAAAATAAAGTGAAACCGGAAAAAATTATTCAACTGATCCAGTCAGAACCTAAAAATGTGCAATTAAAATCATCCAACAGCCTGCGCTTGTTAAACCCATCAGAAAACATTGAAAAACGAGTAGAATATCTTTATAGACTTCTTGAAAAAATTACATAGCCTTAAATTAATAGCCCCAAAGACAGCTGCTGTCGTTGGGGCGTCGCTAAGCTAATTTTTTTTGCTTATCAAGAAAACTTTTCCTCCGATGCACGAGCTTTTAAACTGCTAAGCTCAGAAGAAAATGCTCCTTGCTCTAACCCCAATTCTGTTATTTGTCTCTTAACAGCACTTTCAACAAAAACACTTAATAATGTTGGCGTCTTGTCAAGTCGTTCTTTTGCTGCATCTCGTTGTTTTAGTAAAGATAGTTCACGTGATTCCATACGCAATCCGCTTAGCTTAACAAGCGATGGTTCAGAAAGAACTGTTGTATATCTAGCACCACCTTGACCTAAATCTATCGTAGCGCTAAGTTCACGAAGATTTTTCGCCAATGTAGGGTTTGTTGCCTGACAATTTTTGGCTAATTCTTGCATTTTTTTATGAGCATTTTGGTTACGTCTTTTAAGACTTACATTATGCCCTTTTTTTCGTGATTTCATCTCTTTAAGTTTCTTTAGTTTATCAAAGACTTCTTCTTCAGCTTTAAGTCGAGTGCGATGCTCAGTCACTGCTTGACTTGCTGATCTAAAAGCGTCTTGTCTCTTTTTATAAAGCTTTATAAGACCACCATCAGATTTTTGTGATTGAATAAATGCCTTTTCATTGGCAAAACCCAAAGCACTCAACACTTGTGCAAAAGTCATCTCACGACCACCAAGATTTGCTGTTGCGTCGCTTGGTAAACCACCTAAGCTGCTTTCTTGGCTAAGTTCAAGTTCTGGGAATAAATTAGCGAGTAATTCCTGAGGCGAAATACCTACCTGCTCAAGCCAATATAGAAGTTCGCCTCTGGCTTGCGAAGACAGATCAGAATGCCCTAGCTGCTCCCGCGTAGCAGAAACAATATGACCACCACTTTGTGATACAGCCAAACCATCACATTGTGGCATAGCAGCCCACACGCGCGCAGGATCGTTGACATCATGCTCCTCAGCTCCCGCGGAATGAGGAATGAGTAATTTACCACCACGACCACCAACATTAGGAACATACAGAGGAATTCGACCTACCACATTACCTAAGGCCTCTTCCATGCTCTCGGATGAGTCACCAGCCACAATATCAATATCTCGAACTGGCAAGCTTGTCATTTTCTTGTCAAGCGCGTCCAAACGATTTTTAGATGACTGACCGCCAAAACTCCAATTAAAGCGTGCGCCAGCAAAATAATTGGTGTGGCGCACTTTGTCATGACTCACTTCACCTTCTAAAGCCAAGTAATCATTCAACTGGTAAGCAGCTCTTCCTCTAAAACCTTTCACCGATTTTGTGCCAGAACTTCCTAAACCGAAATAATAGTAAGCTAAATGTGCTTGTATTTTTTCATAATGTGGGATATTGCCACCTATCTCAATATCAAAACCTCTAAGACCTTTCTCATAAGAAGAATGCACTTCGTTAAAATAGTAAGTACGATGACCATCAAATTTTGCATTTAATTTTTTGATGTTACTCACTTCATATTGTTTTTTAAAAGGAAGGTATATATTGCCTCTAAGCTCTAGGTGATCACCTAAAAATTCACTGCCTAATGTGATTTGCTTGAGAAGATTGTGTCGAGCTGTACGCCTTAAATCATAAAAACCATAAACACCGTAGATGCCCTGCTCACCACGATAACGGTAACCAAGACCAAAGTTACCCTCTTTTGCAGATTTACTATCCAACATACCAATTAAAGTGACATGTAACAAAGAATGATCGTTTTGCAGTACCGGGACCACTGTGCCTAAACGACTGATATGGCGCTGATTACCTACCTTAAGAGCCAATTCAACCGCTGGCTTATATTTCCGTTCAACAGCAGTTGAAGCCAGCTCTTTGGAAATTGACGAAACATCATTGGCTGTCACAGCGCCAGACACCAAACCAAACAAAGCTAACCACAGACGATTATGCTTAAATTGAGGGGATTTTATCGTCGGCTGATTGTTTTCTTTCTTATTGTACATCGCTCATCTCTCCGTTCATGTGATTTTAATAAGGCATCGTGGTATTTTTAAATCTTTTGAGTCAAATGAATACCGTAAAAAACACTGTTTATTGATATTTTACATCAAACGCAGCGATATTATAACGACAAATGGTTTAAATTTCAACCATATAATCTTAATAAAAATCAACAAGAACTTAAAAAGCATGAACAGTTTGAAATATGTCTTAATTGGTTAATTTTTATTGTTTTAAATCAATGAATTAGAGCATCATGTTGAGATGCAAAGCAAAAGCCATGAAAAATGTATCTTCAGAAATGAGGTTAGATGTTCATTAGCAAGCTTCCCCCGCATTCATTGCCGGCAGACAGAGATTTTGTGCATCTATCC
>CAYGTQ010000088.1:0-5528 GCA_964352915.1 uncultured Legionellales bacterium | reverse complement strand
CTATAGCCTATCTCAAAATCCTCTTCTCGTGGTCTGATTTTTGGGGTCCACCTCACTTGTTCTCGAAGCTGTGGTGGCTATGGGTTTATCATGCTTTGGCTCAGAGCCTCCGTTGGCTGTCGATAACTTCTTCTCGGAAAAGTAATTATCCACATGACAGCGTATCGTTTCATTGTCCAATAAAAGCATTTCCGCAATATGACTGTAGCTGTAGCCCTCAGCATAGGCCAACACTGCCTTAATACGATCACGTATCCGGCCATCTCTTTCAAGCCTATGTCTGGCTTTAAGCTCTGCTTTATCTGATGCGCTTAGATTTAATATCATTCAGACATTTGATCATATATCAGATCTCACCGCAAATCTTTTTTCGCTCCTTCATTCAAGAAGGGTATAGAGCCTGCTTAATTATGATCTCTTATACTTGGCCACGACGCTCACGGTGCATACTTATAGACATGAGAAGACCAAAACTTAACAGTGTTGTAACTAAAGCAGTACCGCCATAGCTCACTAATGGAAATGGCAACCCCACTACAGGCAAAATGCCTGTGACCATACCTACATTAACGAAAGCATACATAAAAAATGTCAACGCAATGCTGCTTGCGAGAAGCTGACTATAAATATCTTGGGATAAAGTAGCCAAATACAAAGCTCTAGCTGTCACTGAAAGCACTGTTAGTAAGAGTAAACCACAACCAATAAAACCAAACTCTTCTGCACATACTGCAAAAATAAAGTCAGTAGCATGTTCTGGTAGAAAATTTAAATTAGTTTGCGTGCCATTAAGCCAGCCTTTCCCCGTTAAACCACCCGAACCTATCGCTATCTTAGATTGAATAATATGATAACCACTGCCCAATGGATCATGTTCAGGATTGAATAAGATGAGAATTCTCTTTTTCTGATATGCATGCAGTACCGTAGACCAAAGCACAGGGGTTGATATCAATAACAGAGCTGCTGTAGCAAGTAAAATCTGCCAAGATAAGCCCGCCATAATTAACACAGCTAAACCTGAAAACATCACCAATAAAGATGTCCCCAAGTCAGGCTGCTTGGCAATTATAATTCCAACTAAAACACACAGCATTAGCCCGAGGGAGGCGGGCTTAAAAGTTATTGGAAGTGCATAACGGCTCATAAGCCACGCCATAAACATAGGCAAAGTAAAGCGCATGATCTCCGAGGGTTGAAAGCGAAAACCAGAAATAGAAATCCAGCGCTGAGCACCTTTGCCCATTTTACCAATTAAAAGCACTGTGATCAGTAAAACAAAACTTACTATAAACAACACTGGAGTCCATCGCCTAAGAACTCTTGGAGGAATTTGAGCCATAACAAAAAGGCCCACTAAAGCCACCATAATATGGAAAAATTGCTTTATCAAAACATCTGTTGAATTTTGAGTGGCACTTGCTAAAAGAATAAAACCCATGGAAAGAAGCACTAATAACAGCAGCATCAATAGGCCATCTAAATGCAAGCGGTGCCAAAAACTTCGATAAATAAAACTCGTACGACGTACATTCAACTCTTTTATCAAATATTCTAATAAAAAATTTTTCATCCTACTTCCCCAAGGGTGGTGGCTTTTTTCTTTTGATCTAGAAACTCATCAAATATTTCACGAACTACAGCAGGTGCGCCTGGCGTGTTTTCTATAATTACAGCCACAGAAATACGAGGCTGCGTGACCGGTGCAAAGGCAATAAATAATGAGTGGTCACGAAACCGGAGCGGGATTTGATCATAAGGTACATTCTCATAAAGACGCGAGCTAACCACCTGTCCTGTCCCTGTTTTTCCAGCAATAGAATATGGTGCATCTCGGCCAAAACGCCAGCCAGTGCCCTCCGGATGCTTTGTTACCTGGCGCATAGCGCTGATCACTGCCTGCCAAGCTTCTGAATGATTTAATATCACCGGCTCAAGAAAATAATCTGGAGCTTGGTAAAGTTCATCTTCTTTTAAAGTCTGACTGAGCTTTGTTAATAAATGAGGACGAAAACGTTGCCCACGAGCAGCAAGCGTTGCTGTAGCATGTGCCAACTGCAACGGTGTTGTTTTTAAAAGACCTTGACCAATGCCTATCATTACCGTATCACCTGGGTACCAAGGCTTTTTCTTATGAGTTTTTTTCCATTTTGGGGTAGGTACAACTCCTTCTGATTCATAAGGTAAATCAATATTGGTTTTCGCTCCAAAACCAAACTGGCGTAATATATTGGTAATTCTTTCATGCCCAAGTAAATAAGCTAAATGATAGTAGTAACTATCGCAAGATACTATAAGCGAGCGGCGTAGGTTAACCCAACCATAACCACCACGCCGCCAGGAAGGTCCTCGATACATATGGCTATGCCCAGGAATTTTATACCAACCACGATCACGTATCGTGTAACTGGTTGTGATCACACCTTTTTCAAGTCCCTGCAGCGCTAAAAATGGTTTGATGGTCGAGGCGATAGGATAAAGACCATTGATAGCTCGATTAAATTGAGGACTTCCACATTTTTTTTTCGAAGCTTCGTCAGGCGTAGATGCAAATGAGTTAGGATCATAGCTTGGTGTGCTGACGAGGGCTAGAACTTCGCCATTACGTGGATCAATGGCTACCACTGCCCCCTGATGTTTGCCCATTGCCTCATAAGCTCTGTTTTGCAGCTTATGATCAATACTCAGGTGTAAATCATCACCCCCAACAGAAGGGATTGTTTTCAAAATCTGAACCACACGACCTCGTGCGTCAATTTCAGCTAGATGATAACCTACCTGCCCTCTTAAATTAGTTTCATATTGCCTTTCAATGCCTGTTTTACCCAAATAGCTACTGGACGCATAGGGACCAGTATTCAGCTCTTCTCGCTCTTGACTATCCATAGAGCCCATATATCCTACCACAGGGGCCATAGCAGAAGACATCGGATAGTTCCTTGCCAGCTGTGCATTAATGGCAACACCTGGTAAATCATGTAAATTCTCAGCAATTTTCGCCATGTCTTCATCGCTTAATGAGCGACGGATAGCAATGGCTTCAAAAGGTCGACTGTAACGCTTGCGTTTATAAAACTGTTTTAGTTCTTCAGGCTGTATATCTATGAGCGTTTGTAATTTACGTAATGTCTCATTTAAATTCTTGGCACGTTGTGGTGTGATCTCAAGCTGGTTAACAGCTATATTGTTAGCCAACGCGACACCATGTCTATCATAAATCAAGCCCCTCTTCGGGTAAATAGGAATCATTGTCAGCTGATTTCTATCTGACAATCTCGAGTAGGATTGATGCTCATTAATCTGAAGGATTGCCAAACGTACGAAAATAAGTATGGTTAAAACCACCACACTCACCATAGCAATGACCGCGCGCCGTGTCAGTAAGCGATGCTGTTTTTGGGGATCGTGAACAGAGTTTATATGGTCAAATCTCATGAACATCCGATTTGGTTAAAGGAGCGAGCAGAGTAATCTAACCCATTAAAATAAGTCAAATACAGTTAGTTGCGCGGGTAAGGATGGTGCTGGCTCCAACAAACAGCGCGGTAAATCTGCTCTACCACGATCAATGGTACCCATTGATGTGGAAAGGTCAGAGGTGATAATGACCATGAACTATGAGTCAAAGCCATTTCTGACTCGCTGAGACCATCAGCACAACCCACCAAAAAAACCAAATCAGAGCCATTTTGCCCCCAATTTGTAAACTGGTTAGACCACTGCTCGCTGCTGAACGAATCTCCGCTCTCATCCAACGCAATCACTTGATCACGAGTAGATAGAACGCGGGCCACTTGCGTTGCACGCTGTTTTCCGTTCTGGCCTTTATATGGCCAGTTATGCATTTGCCAGTGATAGCTTTGGGAGAACCGCACAGTATATTTAGCTATTTCTTGTTGCAGCCAAGGCGCTGTACGATTACCCCAACTGATCAGTTTAATTTTCATGGTGTTTAAACAAGATCAGAGGCAGCACTGCCTGACCAAACATCGCCCCAAAGCTTTTCCAGCTGATAGAATTGCCGCATTTCTGCGACCATCACGTGCACCACCACTGCATTAGCATCCACCAGCACCCATTCTCCCTGCTCCAGACCTTCTACATGGCATGCTTCACCGGACATGGCTTTGATTTCTTGGCGTAAATCTTCTCCAATAGCACAGACATGACGAGTTGAACGTCCAGTACAAACAATCATGTGCTCTGTGACGGTTGTTAAATGACCAACATCAAGCACCACCAGATCCATGGCTTTATTGTCTTCCAATAAGGTAATGACTGAATCTTTTAGCATATGAGCTTCCGCAAAACGATTATTATGCCAAAATTATGGCGATTTGAATATAAAAAGTTTACTTTTCTATCAAATTGTTAAACCACTGGATAAGTGGTAGGTTAAATTATATACAATAGAACCAGCCCTCTCTCATAGCATGGCTTTATAGGTGTATTTGCATCATAATCAAAAGACAACTCCGTGAGTTTGGTTTACTTGCTTCACATCATGAATTTTTTTTTCGTCAAATTTATATTCAATGGCAAGCTTAGAATTCTGCTATGCTGTCTGTTGGTCATCCCTGCGCTGTTATTGTACGGTTGTACACAGCAAAAAGATGGGCCTCCCAGAAGGCACGTTGATGCATCCGGGATTCCTAATGCCGTACCTCGCCCTGAGCCACAGAGTAGACAAGGCAACATGTCAAGCTATGAAGTGTTTGGTAAACGCTACCATGTTCTGCCACACAGCAAAGATTACAAAGAAATTGGTGGCGCATCTTGGTATGGGCGAAAATTCCATGGTCGATTGACTTCGAATGGAGAAACTTACGATATGTTTGCCATGACGGCAGCACATAAAACCTTACCGCTCCCTACTTATGCTAAGGTTACTAATCTAAAAAATAAGAAATCTATTGTGGTTCGAATTAATGACAGAGGCCCTTTTCACGGCGATCGCATCATCGATCTTTCCTATGTGGCTGCAAAAAAATTAGGCATTTACGCTCATGGGACAGCTCATGTACAAGTTGAGGCCCTTAACCACTCGGCTCAACCGTCTGACAATAGGGAAAAATCATTATCTCAAGCCCAAGCCCAATTCTCAAATCATCCTATTTACTTACAAGTGGGTGCATTCAGCAGCAGGGATAATGCTCACAAATTGCTGTCACGAGTCAAGGAGCTAGGCCACCCTGCAAAACTTAAATATCATCAACACCCCTCCAACCTTTTTAAAGTACAGGTTGGACCTTTATCCCCGGCGCAAGCTCAAAAAACCCGTCAGATACTGATGGCTCATGGACTTACCGATGGCATGTCCATCATCTCAAAGCCCCCTCAATCTTAACATGAGTACAACAAATTCGATTGGATGCTCTTTTTTAATACAAAAAGTCTGCTTTAAGCGAATGACCCATTCGTCAAAAAGATATTGCACTTAAAAGCCCACAGCAATTCCCGGCTAACAAAAAAACCCTATAGAATCATAGAGATCCAGGTTAGTAAAATTATATTTTTCGTAGACATCA
>CAYGTQ010000087.1:0-5998 GCA_964352915.1 uncultured Legionellales bacterium | reverse complement strand
ATTGTGCAGGAGACTGCAGCCGGCTTGCCAATAGCTCCTTAGCCGGGAATTGCTGTTAAACCTCCATTTAACTACACCTGACCGGCATTCTGTTATACAATTATCTTATCAACCTTTGAGCAATCAGCCAGACATGCGCGTACCTTATCCGAACATTAAACCCAATCACGTGTATAAGCTCGATGTTGACGATGGGCATGAACTCTACATTGAAGAAAGTGGTGATATAAACGGCATACCTGTACTTGTGCTGCACGATGGTCCTGGTATTGGCAGCCGCCCCATGGGAAGGCGCCTTTTTAACCCTGAAAAGTACCGTATTATCCAGTTTGATCAAAGAGGCTCTGGCAATTCAACACCTTATGCCTCAACAAGTTACAACAGCATTGAATACATACTCAACGATATTGAAAAAATACGCCAACTGCTTAATGTTGAGCAATGGGTGGTCCTAGGGTATGGCTGGGGCGCTGCATTGGCTTTGCTGTATGCGCAGCGTCATTCTAAAAAAGTACTGCACTTACTGTGTGCCAGTACTTTACTAACCCGCACACAGGACTTATCGTGGCGTTATCAACAAGGCATTAATCGAATTTTCCCAGACTATTGGAAGAAATTTACCCAAAACATACCCCACCAAGAAAATATATTAAGCACATACTATGAAAAACTCACAGGACAAGATGAGTTAATGCGTATGGCTCTAGCAAAATCATGGTCAAAGTGGCATGCACAAATCATGGGGCTACAGCCCAATACTGGGTTGATGGATACTTTGTCCCATCCTCATACCGCACTTTGCTACGCTACGCTGAGTTGCCACTACTGGTTGCACGACAGCGAGCTTGCAGGCGATACGCTGCTATCTCATATGGCGCCCCTTGAGAAGGTGAATGGCTTTATTATTCATGGACGCTTTGACATGCTATCCCCTCTGGATGTAGCATGGCAATTAAAGGAGCATTGGCCACAGGCAGAGCTTTATGTGATACGTGATGCAGGTCATGGCTTGCAAGAAGCAAGCATTTCCGATGCTATTTTACTGGCGACCGATGAAATTGCACAGTCACGCACCAGCTCAGCCTAAGAGCGAGAAGTGTGAGTGCGCTGTACGCTATATTTGACTGCTAGCCAGAACATGCTAAAACAATATTCATGACCCAAGCAAAATACATCGCGGATTACCCCAAGCATTTGAGCAAACAGTTCCATGCGCTTGTGTTAAGCATGGCTCTTTTGTGCTCAGGGTGCAGCATCAAGAATAAGTCTGATCCCTTCGAAGGCTATAACCGCATGGTACACCATGTCAATCGCGCAGTAGATAAGGGTCTTATCAAACCCATAGCAAAAACTTATCATGCCATCACACCTACACCTGTTCGCAAAGGTGTCACCAATATTCTAGATAATCTAGGCGAAATCCCAACAGCAGCTAATGACTTGTTGCAAGGAAAATTTTCCAAAGCTGCTAATTGTTTTTGGCGCTTTTTTATCAATTCAACCCTTGGCTTTGCCGGTTTGATTGATGTTGCAGAGCAAGTAGGCTTAGAAAAACATTGGAATAATTTTGGTAACACCTTAGCCACATGGGGGGCGCATGAATCGCCTTATTTTATATTGCCTATTATGGGGCCGTCTACTTTAAGAGACGCCTTTGGCTTTGCTTTTGACAACACCACAGTCAATCCTTACCTATACATCAAACCAGTATCTGCGAGAAACATCACTTATGGCGTGCGTGCGATTGACCGCCGCGCCAACCTATTGAAACAAGAACGCATAGCGTCCAATATTCAGTTGGATTCTTATGCTTTTGAGAAAAATACTTATCTGCAATTTCGCAACAGTCAGTTAAATAAATTGCTGCCTAACAAAATACAGCCTCAATCAAAATATGGCGGGCAATTCGAAGATGAGCTTGATTGGGCATTGAGTGAAGAATAACTTTTGCGCAAAGCTGTACTAGCGAAAAATCTCCAGCCCAAGTATCATACAAAGTATGTTACACATTGTATTATACCAACCTGAAATTCCACCCAACACGGGTAACATCATCCGGCTGTGCGCCAACAGTGGTTGCCAATTGCATCTGATAGGCCCTATGGGTTTTGAGCTCGAAAACAAACAGCTCAGGCGCGCTGGTCTTGACTACCATGAGTTTGCCAACATCAAATACCACGAGAGTGTGCAGGATTTTTTTGCACAACAAAATTTTCACAAGCTGTATGCATTCTCAACCAAAGGCGTGCTCGATCATACAACGCCTTGTTATCAAGACAATGATGCTTTGCTGTTTGGGCCAGAAACCAGGGGATTACCACAAAGCGTACTGGGGACATTACCCAGAGCGCAGGTGATACGTATTCCCATGGTTGCTACCAGTCGTAGCTTAAATCTATCCAATGCTGTCGCTATAGGGCTTTATGAAGCTTGGCGACAGCAACAATTTAGATAATATTATGCTTGGTTTTTTTGTTCTTCAAGCTGGCGAGCATACAAAGCATCAAAGTTCACTGGCCCTAAAATAAGTTGAGGAAAGCCGCCCCAAATTACCAAATCAGTCACAACGTGACGCGCATAAGGATAAAGAATGCTGGGACAAAAACTTCCCAGTGTATGACTCAGATCTTCTTCGGGAAAACCTGTGATGCTAAAAATACCACCTTGCTTAACTTCGGCCAAAAAAGCTACGGCTTCCTTGGAGTTAACGGTGACGGTTAAATGCAGCACCACTTCATAAACACCCTCGTCCAGGCGTTTACTTTCCGTTTCAATATTCAAATGCATTTCTGGTTTCCACTCATCAGCAAAGATGGCAGGAGATTTTGGTGCTTCAAAAGACAAATCTTTGACAAAAAATCTTTGAATAGCGAATTGCTGGTTGGTATTCGTTTCAGGTTGTGAATTATTATCAGACATTATTTGGCTTCCTCTTCTTTGATTAAAGGCAAACTCTCCGATTGCCACTGCTGCATGCCCCCTTTGAGCGCATGAATTTTTTCAAAACCTTCTTTTTTCAATACAGCACCTACTTTGGTACTTTGTGAGCCAGTCTGGCACACCAAAACCACTGGTTTGGCTTTATGGCGACTGATTTTTTTTAATTGAGAAGCTAGCTCCAATTCTGGTAAGGATTGCGCTCCTAAGATATGCCCTGCCTTAAATTGTGCGATAGGCCGTACATCGTAAATCTTAGCATGGGCTTGGCTCATCATCTTAACCAATTGATTAGGAGAGCACCAATCCAGGCCCCCCAATTGAGCTGAGCGCTCAATGTACACTACCCACAGCAAAATAAGTATAAAAAGAGAACATAAAAACCAATGGTGCAACAAAAATTCTAACCACTCCATCAAAACTACCCGGTGTATTGTTGATTGAATTGAATATTATACCTACTGCTTAGGAGGAGTACACGATTTTTTATAATCCCCGAGCTTTTCGATCAGAAATCTTGGGAACAAGCCAATCCAGCTCTGTTTAAGATCTGTTGTATTTTATCGAAAATCGATTATATTTTTAACTGATACACAAAATATGTTGCTCTATCCACAGGTAAGGAGTCCACCATGGCCAAATGCCCCATCATGACCACAACAGCTGGCAAACCCATCGATGACAACCAGAATTCATTGACAGCTGGGCCACGCGGACCTATTTTGCTGCAAGACTACCCTTTGATAGAAAAGTTGGCACACCAAAATCGTGAACGCCTCCCTGAGAGGGTGGTGCATGCCAAAGGCTGGGGAGCCCATGGTACGTTCACCGTCACCCATGATGTGACCGCTTACACCAAAGCCAAACTGTTTGCAGATATTGGCAAAAGCACCCCCATCATCAGTCGATTTTCGACTGTAGCAGGTGAATTGGGGGCTGCTGACGCTGAACGTGATGTGCGTGGCTTTTCTGTTAAATTTTATACTGAAGAGGGCAATTGGGATCTGGTGGGCAACAACACGCCTGTGTTTTTCATTCGCGATCCTTACAAATTCCCAGATTTTGTCCACACACAAAAAAGGCACCCCAAGACTCACCTTAGAAGCGCAAAAGCCATGTGGGACTACTGGTCTCAAAGCCCTGAAGCTTTGCACCAAATCACCATTTTAATGTCCGATCGTGGTATTCCAACAACGCCTATGCACATGAACGGTTACGGCTCGCACACCTTCAGTCTCATCAATCACAACAATGAACGCTTCTGGGTAAAATTTCATTTTAAAACACACCAAGGGCACCAACATTACACAAATGATGAAGCAGCAAAAGTGATTGGGCAATCCCGTGAATCTTATCAAGAAGCTCTATTTGAAAGTATTGAACAAGGACAATATCCCAAATGGGATTTAAAAATACAAGTGATGCCTGAGCTTGATGCTGAAAAAACATCTTATAACCCTTTTGATTTAACCAAGGTGTGGCCTCATTCAGATTATCCTTTGCTCGATGTTGGTGTTTTAGAGCTCAATCGCAACCCTGATAACTACTTCACAGATATTGAAATGGCTGCTTACTCACCATCGAACATTGTGCCCGGTATTGGTTTTTCGCCCGACAGAGTGTTGCAAGCGCGTATTTTCTCATACGCTGATGCTCATCGTTATCGCTTAGGTACACATTATGAAGCACTGCCCATCAATGCACCCAAATGCCCCACGCATTACTACCATAAAGATGGTGCTATGCGTTTTTTCAACAATGATGCAGGCAACTCTGATCTGTATTATGAGCCCAACAGCTTAGGCGGACCAAAACAAGACGATAGCCATCAAGAGCCTCCCTTAAAAATTTCAGGTGATGCCGCACGTTATGATCACCGAGAAGGCAACGATGATTATTCTCAAGCAAGAGCTTTGTACCACTTATTTGATGCCGGTGAGAAAACCAGGCTCTATCAAAACATTGCTGGATCCATGCAAGGCGTACCTCAGGCTATTTTAGACAAAGCCTTAGCGCATTTTAAAAGCATCGATCCAGGTTACGCTGATGGCATTAAAAAGGCTTTATAGCAGAAGAGTCATGCGCCTTAAGTTAGTATCTGTGTTGTTTGTTACATTCATCAAGCAAGCATGCCAAATATCCGTGGCGGGTTCGCTGTAAAATTTTTAAACGTATCTAACCGTCTTGTTTTCCTTCTTTTGGCTCTGGAAAGAATTTTTTTAAAGACTGCATCTGTGTTATTAGACCAAACCTTTCTAGCCTCACTTCAACTGGCAGAAAGTGGTAACTGACCGGCTTGGGATATTCTGTCACAACAGCATCTTTGAGATAGCTTAAATCAATCGATACTACGGCTTTTGTTTTATTATTTGTTAAAGAAATTGCATCCGGAAGCAATCTTGATGAATAAATAAAAGCTAGATTTTTTTTGAGAAACCCCCTCACTTGAGGCTCTAATACCTTAAGCTCCCTTCCTTTCTCATCAGTAAACTGCTGATTAGCATCAAGCTCGAAAATATGATCTGTTAAATTCACGAAGGTCAACTCCACGGCAAGGGCATGTGCATACCCGACACCCAATGTGAAAAATAATACTACGCACAGCAATTTAGTTAAAAACTCTTGTGGCCACTGATTGAATTTAGTCATAGTAAAGCCTTTGTGAATATAAAAGCTCACATGGATCTCGTTTTAAATGGTTACGCCCTGTCGATAAATCTGATGGCTCAGCATGTCCGGAGCAACGTGATCTGGCATGATCGGGCGAATATCAGAGCATGGCATCATCAATCACGCTTACTTTCCTTTCAACCATCAGCATCTGCTGTTTTGTATTCATCTAATAAAGCTGCAAACTCACCAGCAGGGATGGATGCAATCGCTGCTTCTCTGGCTCTATCGCGGGCAGCCTTTTCTGATAAAATTCTCCTTTTATCGATTTCCTGTAGCGATTCAAATAATTTATTTTTACTGAAATATGTCGAACTCATATCGATCTCGATTTGATGTGTGATTCATAGAGATCCTTTCAATTTTCTCAAGGCGATTTCATCTCGGTAAT
>CAYGTQ010000086.1:0-6007 GCA_964352915.1 uncultured Legionellales bacterium | reverse complement strand
GGCCGGTATTCTAACCAACTGAACTACCACTCCTAAATCTTTGTGGTGGGTGCTGAGGGGATCGAACCCCCGACCCTCGCCTTGTAAGGGCGATGCTCTACCAGCTGAGCTAAGCACCCAGGACTGCGCTCTTTTAAAGCACACGCTGAGCTAATTACAGTCGGATACTGTCCGACATAAACCAACATCTGCAAAGATGCTATTGTCACCAGCTTCAGCAACACTGTCAAGTCAAGATATGACTTTAATGCGCAGGAAGTGATTTATTTTTTTTATTGCTGCGTTTATTTCTTGCAACAGCCTTCGGTATGCCCTCAGCTTTTATAGGCTCAGGTAAATGTTCAAGGGCAATGGCTAATACTTCATCAATCCATTTAACAGGGATAATTTCTAGATCTTGTTGAATATTCTTAGGAATTTCTTCTAAATCACGACGATTTTCATCCGGAATAATAACTTGCTTAATACCACCGCGATGAGCCGCTAGTACTTTCTCTTTCAGCCCGCCAATCGGTAATACAGCACCTCGCAAAGTAATCTCGCCTGTCATCGCTACCGTAGCTCGCACAGGAATACCGGTTAGCACAGAAACTAAGGCTGTGCACATACCAACCCCTGCACTGGGCCCATCTTTGGGAGTGGCTCCTTCAGGCACATGGACATGAATATCCATATTCTCATAGAAACTTGATTCAATACCCAAGTTAAGACTACGCGATCGTACCACGGACATAGCAGCTTGAATTGACTCCTGCATAACATCACCTAGCTGGCCGGTATAAACTGTTTTACCTTTGCCTGCTACAGCTGAGGCTTCAATCGTCAATAACTCACCACCAACTTCAGTCCAAGCAAGACCAGTGACTTGCCCCACTTGATTATATTCTTCTGCTAAACCATAACGGAAACGTTTAAGGCCTAAATATTTGTCAATATTTTTCTGAGTAACCTGTACTTGTTTTTTCAATTTACTTGAAATGAGGTTTTTGACAACTTTTCTGCATATCTTAGCTATTTCTCTTTCAAAACTACGCACGCCGGCTTCTCGTGTGTAATAACGAATGATTGAGGTAAGCGCACCATCAGAAATATGAATTTCTTCATCTTTAAGACCATTGAGCTTAAGCTGTTTAGGAACCAAATGGTTATTACCAATATTAATTTTTTCATCTTCTGTATAACCCGCCAAACGTATCACTTCCATACGATCAAGTAATGCCGGTGGAATTTCCAGAGAATTTGCAGTGGCGATGAACATGACTTCTGATAAATCATAATCTACTTCAAGGTAATGATCGTTGAACGCATGATTTTGCTCTGGATCAAGCACCTCAAGCAAAGCAGAAGCTGGATCGCCACGAAAATCCATGGCCATTTTGTCTACTTCGTCAAGCATCATTAAAGGATTGCGGATCCCCACTTTTGATAATTTTTGAATAATATTGCCTGGCATAGAGCCAATATATGTACGTCGATGACCACGGATATCGGCTTCATCACGGACACCACCTAATGCAATACGAGCAAAAGATCTGCCAGTAGCGTTAGCAATTGATTGCCCTAAAGAAGTCTTACCAACGCCCGGGGGCCCTACCAAGCATAAAATAGGTGCTTTTAGTTTTTTAACACGTTGCTGAACTGCCAGATATTCTATAATACGCTCTTTTACTTTTTCTAAGCCAAAATGTTCATCATTTAAAACAGTTTCAGCTTTGCCAAGATCATGCCGTATCTTTGCGCGCTTTTTCCAAGGCACGTTCAGCATCCAATCGAGGTAATTGCGCAAAACAGTTGCTTCAGCTGACATGGGCGACATAAGTTTTAATTTATTAAGCTCACTCATCGACTTTTCTTTAGCTTCTTTAGGCATACCAGCATCTTTAATGCGGTTTTCCAAATCCTCAAGCTCATTAGGCTCATCACCCATTTCACCAAGCTCTTTTTGGATAGCCTTCATTTGCTCATTGAGATAATACTCTCTTTGGCTTTTTTCCATCTGGCGTTTGACGCGACCACGAATACGTTTCTCAACTTGCAGCAAATCAATTTCAGTTTCAAGCATAGCCATCAATCGCTCAAGCCTTGACTGAAGCTCGGGAAATTCGAGTATCTCTTGCTTCTCTTCTATTTTAAGTGAAAGATGTGCTGCTATTGTATCAGCCAAGCGCTCAGGCTCATCAATGCTTGCCAGCGAACCTAAAATTTCAGGAGGAATTTTTTTATGTAACTTAACGTATTGCTCAAATTGAGACATGAGCGAGCGACATAAAATTTCTACTTCTTTACTTTCATCAAGAGAATCAGGAATCGATCGCACAACAGCTGTTGTGTATTCTTCTTGTTCATAAGATTCGATAGAACCACGTTTAATACCTTCAACTAAAACTTTAACAGTACCATCAGGTAATTTCAATAATTGAAGCACAGAGGCAATTGTTCCTACTTGATACAACTCATCTGGCATAGGTTCATCATCTGCTGAGTTTTTTTGTGCCACGAGCAATATCTGTTTCTCAGCCACCATAGCAGCTTCTAGAGCTAAAATAGATTTTTCTCTTCCAACAAACAATGGCATGACCATATTTGGAAAAACAACCACATCACGAAGTGGTAATACCGGCAAACTAATAGGCTCATCCTTGGAATGCTTATCCTCAGCCATAATATATCCTTTATTGTTCTGCTGCGACCTTAGTGTCTTCTGATTTTTTATAAATAATAATTGGATCAGATGCACCTTTTATAACATTAGCATCGATCACGACCTTATGAATCTCTTGCTGAGATGGTATATCGTACATCACATTTAGAAGGGATTGCTCCAAAATAGAACGCAACCCCCTGGCTCCAGTCCGGCGTTCATTGGCATTTTGAGCTATTTCACGCAAAGCATCTGCTCGAAATTCCAATGCAACCCCTTCCATCTCAAATAATTTTTTATATTGTTTGGTTAGCGCATTTTTTGGCTCTACTAATATATTGATGAGTGAGTCTATATCCAACTCTTCCAAAGTGGCAACCACAGGTAATCGGCCTATAAACTCTGGAATCAACCCAAATTTAATAAGATCTTCAGGCTCTACACTCTTCAGAGTTTCACCAGCCGTTTTTTTATCATCTTTACTATGTACAGCTGCAGAAAACCCTATGCCAGATTTTTCAGTTCTGTCTCGAATAACTCTATCAAGCCCAGCAAATGCACCGCCACAAATAAATAAAATGTTTGAAGTGTCTACCTGTAAAAACTCTTGTTGAGGATGCTTTCGCCCACCCTGAGGTGGCACTGATGCAACTGTCCCTTCTATCAATTTTAATAACGCTTGTTGAACACCTTCACCTGACACATCACGGGTAATGGATGGGTTATCTGATTTGCGTGAAATTTTATCAATCTCATCTATGTATACAATACCATTTTGCGCTCTTTCAATATCATAATCACATTTTTGTAAGAGCTTCTGTATGATGTTCTCAACATCTTCCCCAACATAGCCAGCTTCAGTTAAAGTAGTTGCATCAGCCATAGCAAAGGGGACATTCAGAAACCTGGCAAGCGTTTCAGCCAACAAGGTCTTCCCACTGCCTGTAGGGCCAATTAGTAAAATATTGCTCTTGCTTAACTCAACGTCGGTCGTAGTCTTGCATGAATAATCCCTGCCCACTCGCTTATAGTGGTTATAAACAGCAACAGACAAAACTCTCTTTGCTCTTTTTTGACCTATAACAAAATCATCTAGGAATTTAGCTATTTCTTGAGGCTTAGGTAGCTTTGTATCGCTCTCAATGCCTTCTTCGTGGATTTCTTCACGGATAATATCATTGCAAAGCTCAACGCATTCATCACATACAAACACAGATGGGCCTGCAATCAATTTTTTTACCTCATTTTGTGACTTACCACAAAATGAACAATAAAGCATTTTCCCGCTGTAGCCATCATTGTCATTGGTCATACAATTAACCTCACTGCATTACCCGTCACTTAACTCTTGATCACCGATTTTGCAACACTTTATCGATTAAGCCATAAGACATCGCGTCTTCAGGCCCCATGAAGTTGTCTCGCTCAGTATCTTGGTTAATTTGTTTTATTGTTTTACCAGTATGAGATGCCATAATTTTATCAACTTTAGCTCGAATTACTTTAGTCTCGTTAGCATGTATTTCAATATCAGTTGCTTGCCCTTGATACCCCCCCAAAGGCTGGTGAATCATCACACGAGCATGGGGCAGACAATATCTCTTATCTTTAGCTCCAGAACATAACAACATCGCAGCCGCACTGGCTGCTTGCCCAATACATAAAGTACTGACATCAGGCTTAATGAATTGCATTGTATCATAAATAGCAAGCCCAGCAGTGACCACACCACCGGGGGAATTAATATATAATGATATATCTTTATCAGGATTCTCAGACTCTAGAAAAAGTAATTGGGCTACCACGAGATTAGCCATTTGATCTTCAATTTGACCTACCAAAAAAATGACTCTTTCTTTTAACAAACGAGAATAAATGTCGTAAGAGCGCTCTCCACGTGCACTTTGCTCAACAACCATCGGCACAAGGCCGCCTGCATTGCTGATCTCAAGATTGTTTTGATTAAAGAGTCTATTCTTGTTTTGCATAGGTACATCCTTTTGGGCAAATTAGATCAATATGATAAATAAATGCAAATGTGAACTAGTTTTTCATAATCTCATTATAGCTTAATTTGACAGATTTGATGACCATTTGGGACTGCAACTCATCCACCATTTGCTCTTCCAAAACTGCCGACTCTATATTACTTAAGCTTTGCTTGTTATTGTAAACCCAAGACTCCACCTCAGCTGGATTTTCATAGGTTGAAGCAATTTCAGACACCCTCTGCTGCACACGATCACTGTCCACTTGGATTCCATTTTTCTCAATATAATGACTAGCTAACAACTTGAGACGCACCTGCCTCTCTGCTGCTTTATTGAACATATTGGCCATGGCTTCAATCTGTGTAGTATCAGAGTCGCGCCCTTGGCTCAACTGTTGAACCATCAGCCTGGCTTCATCTTCCACCATCACAGCAGGCACAGAGAATTCATGTTGCTCTAACAAAGCATCAAACACATTATTCTTGAATTTATCATCTAGCCGCGCGTCCATTTCTTTGCGCATATTATTCACTACATTTTCTTTAAATGTGGCAAGATCAATGCTTTCATTCTCAGGACCAAACGAGTTAATAAAAGCTTCATCAATTTCAGGCAATTCAACCGCAAAAACCTTGTTCAAAGTTAATGCAAAGGATACCTCTTTGCCAGCCAACTCTTTAGAATGATACTCCTCTGGAAACGTCATAGGAAAAGTCTTACTTTCCCCGGCTTTCATACCTAGCACCTGTTTTTCAAAATCCGGTAACATTTTGCCTTCACCCAGCTCAAAAGGCACACTTTTACCTTCGCCGCCTTGGAAAGGCACATCATCAAGTGTACCAATAAAATCAACTTCAACTTTATCTGTTAAAATGGCTTCTCTTTCCACTGGCTTCCATTGGCATTTCTGCTTCCGAAGTTTTCCGAGCATAGCATCAATATCATCTTCTGTGACATCGCCTTCAATTTTTTCAACTTCGCATGTTGATAAATCAGATAAAATAATTTCAGGCAAAACCTCACAACCAGCCTCAAAAGAGAAATCACCAGCAACATCATCCTGCATGCTATCAACCACAGGTGTGCCCGCTAATGATAAATCTTCTTTCTCTACAGCTTCTCGCAGCGAATGCTGCATAGCTTCTGACAACACTTCATTACGGATGCTTGCACCATAACGTTTCTGGATAAGAGCTGATGGGGCTTTACCAGGCCTGAAACCATCAATGCGAGCTGTGCGCACAAACTCACGAACTTTGGTATTAACTTTCTCATCAATATCCTGTTTAGGGATCACGAATTTAAAATTACGTTTTAAACATTCCAGCATATCCACAGAGTATTGCATGCACATTCCTCATATAATAAAATTAAT
>CAYGTQ010000085.1:0-6074 GCA_964352915.1 uncultured Legionellales bacterium | reverse complement strand
ACAATAATCATGTCTGATAAATAGCAACTGTCAGATTAAGTTTGAGCTAATACAAGTTAGGACTTGTTGAGCTTCACGCATTGTCAAACATTCAACGACGTTGAACCGCCTTGCTACGGATCCGTATGGCAGGCAATGGCATTCGGTTAAGCTTTGAGTTTGGCCGCATGGCTGCTTCTCCATCTGTTATCAGGTTTTCTTGATTGTCTTTTGGTGTGTCTTCCCGATCTTATTTTTTGTCGCACACCTGAAATACTCACCAACATGCTCCATAGCCAATCATTCACTTTCTGTGTTGTTACCATCACTAATTTCTCTAAAAATCGACAGACAACCAATAAACAATTCTTGAAATTGACTTTTAGTGCCTGTGTTTTGCCACAAAAATCCTGCCAGTAGCTTCCTTTGATGTCAGTGCTTTTGCGGGCACTTTTGTCAGGCCGTGGGGGTAATTGCGGATTAGCTTCCGATTCAAATATTCTCGCTATGTTAATCAACACAATATGAGCGTACAGCTCTTGCTTGACTCCTCGCTCTGCTCTACCGTGAAAATCTTCAACTTCTACAAATTGTTTTGAAATCTTATAAAGCTCCTCAATACCCCAGCGACCATGGTAGACACTTGGAAATTCTTCAAGAGGATAGCGCTCTCCCATCAATGTTGTGGCACAAACATAAGTCTTCTGCTCAATCCTGTATTTGATTAACCGAAGTTTGATTGGGCAGCCACTCAATTTTTCTCCCCGCTTCTGCAGTGTTGCCTTAGTTGTGGCAGAAGGCATATATTCAATCACTGCGTCTGTCAATTCACTGTCCATAAACGCCTTAATGGACCGATTGCCTCCTGACTTTAGACGACAAATTAAATGAATACCGCTCTCTACCGCTTTATACAGCATCAAGTAGCTGAAATAGCCTCTATCAAGCACCAAAACATCTTCCGGTAACAACCTCGACATATGAACCATGGCACAGCCATGTTCAGAGCAGCCGGCACTTAAGATGGCATCGTATATCAGGCCGCTGCCTAAATGATAAATAGTGCTCATCAACCCTTGTGGATAGTATTGACCTTTATTGGCTGTTCGGTATACCTGATGACAATAATTCATGAGGCAAATTGATTTTACTGCCATCTATCGCAAAAACTCGATGGCCCGCCACCTTGGCAGGGCTGTTGTTTTTTCTCGCTCTGACAGGATATCTTTATTTATCTCCATAAATATTTGCTCGGGCAATTTCTGCCGAGCCTCACATACAGAAGAGGATGATACAGGTCGATGGTGACTATTTGACAATTCTGGAGACTCCCAGAGCTCTCTGAGTATGCTCTTATAACCTTGGTGATTTTTACTAAGAACCAACTTGAAGATAAACAAAACCAAGAAGTGACTGTCTATCACTCGTTTACGCAACTGCCATTGCTTGTCATAGCTATGACTAATATCCGCAATCAGCTCTGGAGCGGACTCCAAAAATCTTGCATGATATCTTCCTTGTGCAGTCATTTCAAAACTTTTCGACATCTTATCATACGTTTCAGCCTTAACCGAATGCCATTGGTATGGCAGGTGGTGTGGGAGGGAAAGCCCGTGAGGCCTCCCTATCCCGAGTTCTAAACAATAATTTAAACAACAATAAATTGTCTAATCTTGTCTAGAGCCATGTTTATATATTAATTTATTGTATTTATATAAGTCTAACTATCTATATTTTACCCCTAAAATAGTAAGTATTAATAAATAAGGTATTAATTGGTGGACAGAGTTGATATACACCCATTAATGGTTTAATATGAATCTCATTGGTAGATTAAATACCATTCAATTGATAAAATTTTTGCAGTTTAATGACATATATTAATAATTTAAAAAGAATGAGCGAAACGTATGGCAGCCAACTTGCTAAATGGTGCCATCCTGTTTATACCTATTTTGATGTCAGACAAGTTTGCGTTGCACGTGTTTGTGATGATGGGCAACTCACTGCCATTAATACAAGTAATGACTTATGGAACTACTATTTAGATAATCAATGCTACCTCTCCGATCCTTTGTTAAAATCTCCAAAGTTCATTATGAATGGTAGCTTTGCCTGGTCATCTTATAGAGAGCCAGAATACTCAAATAAAGCTTTGAAAGATTTTGCTGACTTATTTGATATTCATCAAGGTATAACGTTCATAATTAAAGATGAGCAAGGTTATTTTTCTGTTGCATTTGGGAGTGACGATAAAAATAAATATTTTATCTCCAAGATGCAACAAAACAATGAGATTGTTTTTGAGTTTGTGAAAAAATTAAGAGAACATTGCACCCCGATTATTAATGAAATACTACCCAATGCTGTCAACATGACAAAGCTTGTTGAATCTAAATTTTTAATCCCCAACGAACAAGCGTTGTTGATGAAAGATAAATGGGGATTTTTAAAATTATCTAATCAAATAAATAATGAAGATGTCTTTTTATTAGAAGTGACTCTTAGCTTGAGACAGAAACAATGTGCCAATTTATATTTATCTGGCTATACAACAAAAGAAGTTGCAGATATATTAGGAATAAAATATACCACAGCTCTGGATTATTATGCTTCTTTAAAAAGAAAATTACGCATCAGATATAAGAAAGATCTATTTCATTTATTAAAAAAATTACAATGGCTTGGTGTTCTGGAAATATCTGATTACTATAAGGTAAATAACCAAGAAATAAACTGAATTTTGATAGCAGAGATTTGACCGGATTTTTGCGTTATACAACATTTAACGCAAGTAATTTCTGTAAAACAAAAAAAATATATGGATGCTTTGTTTTATAAAGTATCTGTATGTATCTAAATATTTTTAAAATTTAAAGGAGTTACATTAGATGAAGTTTAACGTATTAAACCCTCAAGAATTAGCGTATAAAAATAATATATCTTCAGGCATTTATGATTTTGAAGTTCTGGAAGCTGAGGAAACCATATCAAAACAAAAGATACCTATGATTAAATTACTTTTGAAAATCACACATGACAAAGAAAAGCACAAAATATTTGATTACCTTTCTTCTGAATCAGTATGGAAAATTAAGCAGTTTTTGGAGGCTACCAACGAAATCGATTGCTATTCTCAGGGAGAATTGACTACAGATGATTGTATTGGCAGAGCTGGCATATTGAGAGTAAGAACCTACGAGAATGAATATGGCACACAAACTAAAGTGGTTTCTTATTTTTCTAGAGATACTTCTATAGAAGATACTGAGTAGTTTTATGTAAATAGTTCAGGGAAATGGAATTCCCTGCCATTTATTTTCCCATAAAATTGTTTTATTTGATCCATTTTTATCCAATTTTTTCTCGGAATAATTCCTGAAAGCCAATGTGCTGATCAGAATAATACTGAAATAATTTTACTTTAACATTAATTGGAAATTTTCTTATTGCTGTAGAGACAACATATTTATTTTGGTAAATAAATGTATGTATACGCCAAGGCAGTATGACGGTATGATGTTGTCTTTTAAACAAAGGGATATCCTCTTGTTTTGCATTTAGAGAAGTGACTGTTAGATTTTTAATATTCGAATAGCTCAAACCCATGCCCATTGCTTTAGAAAAAGCTTCTTTCCTGGTCCATATTTTTATAAATTCCAGTTCTTTATTAAGGCCTGAATGATATAAATCTATTTCATGATCAGAAAAATATCTCTTAGCAATTTGTTCTTCTTGTCTTTTTTTTCTTTTAAAATATTCAATATCCGTACCAATCATAATATTATTTGAAACAGCAAGTACTGCATAGTTACTTGAATGTGATAAATTAAACTGTATGCTCGAGTAGGCTTGGTTGTTTTTTAAAAAGGGTTTCTTATGCCTATTATAGAGAAAATCAATATCACCAGGCAGCCACTCACCATAGCTTGCAATGATACATCTAAGCACAGCTTTGGATGTCACGAAATTTCTACGTGTTTGAGCATCAAGTATTCGTTCAGAAAAAGCCAATTCTTTAGACGATAATATTTCACAGCAACCATAGGCTTCAACCTCATGATCCAACGCAAATAACCATAATTCAAAACAGTCTTCCAATAAGCCCATAGCTTCTGCTCTCATTTGACAGATGTTTAATGCATGCAGTTACCCAATTAAGCGCGGTGAACTTAATTGAATCAAATAACCCAGCACTCTATCAGCGTGATTTATCCGCTATCATCAAAAAACAGTTTACCTCACAACACAATGTGGGTGCCATAAAACCATGTAAATAAGTCAATAAAAGTTTTATCTGTATAATTTTAAGAGAAATTGTTCAAATATCGATTTATTCGATAACAAATGACATTAAAAGTGATATTTTTCAATATGTTACGAAATAATTAAGGGTTGACAACATTCCTTTGTTAGGAATATTATTTGCACTTTGTGATGTAACAAAAAACTCTTTACAGTGAATAACGAGAGTTGTATCGAGCAATGAGAAACGAGGTTTAAATTTTGAATACAGAGCTGAGGCGCAGGCAGGCACCTGAGCCTCAGCGGATAGAGATGATTTCATTGGTCAATCTCAGCCACAAAAGATAGCAAAATTGATGCTATATGTCTAACCGACTTGCGGCTGGCTCGCTCTTGCTGTGTACCTACTATCCTCGTTTCTCACCAATTCAGTCAGGAAAACTGCTGTTATGCTCCCCCCGACAATGGTTGGGCAGCAAACACATCACTCTCCAGGCTTTTAAATTTTATACATAGGAGTTCTTTTAATGAAGTTTACAGCAACAGATGATGCACGCATTCAATGGCTTTACCATGGCCTGACGGAATTTAAAGTGATGGTAGCAGAAGATGAGCTTACTGACAGCGGTACATCATGCTTGTATCTGGAATTGCGATGTCTTGATTATGACACACTTATCACCGATCGTATTGATGAACACGATAACTTAAAAATTATTCATTTTTTAAAGGCCATTGGTCGTGAAGATTTGTGGCAAACAGGTAAAATTAACCCTGATGATTGTGTGAGTCACAGTGGTCAACTTTATTTCGATTCTTCTTATCAAGATGGTACGTATCATCTCAAAGTACGTCAATATTATTCTGGCAAGACGATAAATACAGCATTTGAGCAGCAATGCCATAGCATGCTTTCAAGCATGTCCCAGAGACTAAATGATATTTATCAAAAAGAATGTTTATGCTCTAACAACAGCCATATTGAGCTAGAAAAATTTTCTAAAATGCTACCTGTGATGATAATGACTCATTTAAATCTAGAAAAAATCGAATTAGGAGAAATCTATCATCAAGTTATCCAACAAATAGATGCGGCCATTATTTTCATTGCCATGCTGATGTGTAATGGAAACCAGGAAATTATTGCTGAAGCTTTAGGATTAAATCGTCAAGAATTGCAGCAAAAACTCATAGAACATGAATTTTTATGTAAACAAATCACCTCTATGATGAATAAAACCTCTGAAATTGACACAATTTTTACAAGAAATCATGAAAAAATACTTTATCCTAATCAATTAAAAAAATAAAATAATTTTAGCATCATCTAAAATTATTCTTGTACAGAGAGAGCATATAGCATAACTGCCGTATGACCTGACCGGACTCTCTCTAATATACCCAATGCATTTCAAGATGCAAGATGTAATACTTGAAAGGTAAGCGTATTATGATAATCATCTAGAAGGCCCCGCCTAAAAGCTTTACAGTAAGAAGCTTTGAACAACATTAATATAAGGAGAGACCTTCTACGGACAGATTATAGGCACTGTTGCAAAAAATGGAGATCAGTTAAACTATCGTTCAATTGTGACACATAGGCCTTGAGGATGGTTAAAAAATACAGAGACCAGCAGAATCCCTTCCAATGGAAACATACCAAAGGAGAAATCATTTTATGGGTCGTACGTTGGTATGGTCGATATGCACTCAGTTACCGTGATTTACAGGAAATGGCCCAAGAACGTGGTTTAGATGTGGTTCGCTCAACGCTGTCTGTGTGATTCATAGAGAACCTTTCAATTTTCTCAAGGCGATTTCATCTCGGTAATTGGCTAGTTGAATGTGCT
>CAYGTQ010000084.1:0-6152 GCA_964352915.1 uncultured Legionellales bacterium | reverse complement strand
AACCAAAACGCAGATTTTACAACAAGCTGGTATCTCAGTGTTACAGCAGGCCAATGCTCAAACTCAAAACGCACTGGCTCTTCTTAACTAAGACAAACTTATCCAATAACGCAACTTTATAATTGTCCCCAGGCAAACATAAGCCTGGGGATTTTTTTAATTTGAATGGGCTCTAGATTAAGTATATAATCTGAAAGATTAAGAAATATCATGCTGCAGATACTATGTCACGTTGTTTGTTCAAAATGGTCGCTGCATCACTTCTAGGTTGTTGCTTGCAGCTAGTCGATGTGTGCTCATCAGAAAGAATGACGATACCAAAAAAGTTAACTACCTACAGTAACCAAGAAATTTTTGATCATTTAATTGCACCCTCCCTTGAATTTTATCCTGAGCTAATTTGGCTTCTTAGCCAAAAAACTGAAACAACAGGAGAATCCAATTATTTAGCTCAACGCGATAGTTGGTCTAAGTATTTAATTAAAAATAATAAATTTAAACATCTTATCAATCATAAGAGCATTGAATTTGAGAGAACAATATCTTCCATTGTCTTTTTTTATTTACTCTTAGATAGCAGCCCAGAAGCTTATGAGCGAATGGTAAAAATTCAGCCAAATGAAGTTCGCTTATCATTCAAAAATTTTTATGATTTGAGTGAATTTGCTAAAAAGACCATTCGTGATGATCTTGATTACTTAAGCATGCTTAGCTACCTTATCTACAGTGATTTAGGAAAAACACCTCAATTAAAAAAATCTCTAGAAAAATTTAGCTCAACGCAAGATCATGATGATGCTATCAAAATACTTTTTAACCAAAATAATGCTGTTATTGAATTGATACTACCTAGCTTTAAGAAATTTCCAGAATCGACAAGCATGGCTGTTAAAGATTTATTTAAGCTTAATTCTTTGCATTGGGGACATGCTCTTCACCTTGAAGGTGGAGAGCATATGTTCAGCAATTTTTCTGCCACAACAAAACTTTATCCTATAAAAATCTCTAAATATCTTCGTTTCCTCTACTTAGCTCAATTGCTTGATGTAGCTGGAGCTACCGGACATATCACCATATCAGGAAGCCTCTCTCTAACAGAGCAAACGTATATAAATTATAAAATGCTTTATAAAGAAATATGTTCATTGACCAAACATCATTGCTCATCACATGCTTATAATGCCTATTTCAATGCCAGATGCCAGGGACTTAATTTAAATTGTGAAAACCTTAACGAGCAAGTTTTAGCTCGACTTGGTATATTTTTAAGATTTTACACACACAATGATGGAGAGCTGCTTAAAGCTTCAGCAAAATACTTAACAGAAAAGGAATGGAATTATTTAATCTCTATGTTTGCTATAGATCGTGGCATTAATCGATGGCAAAGAAACCCAACGTATATGCCTACTGTCCTAATTAACGTATTTAAACCTCTTGCCAGCGCAGAGTCAAAAGGCAAGCGATTAGAGAAAACACTGATTGCAGCAAGCTGCTTGGCCAAAGTACTTTCCTCTGCCGAATTAAAAGGTTATTCAAAAAATGAAGAACCTCTTAACATGAATCCATTTGCTAAAAGCGTGAGCACTCTATCGGAAGAGTGGTTCAAAGCATGTAATATTAATGATTTCATAATTGAAAACCACCAGCTGATGCTCCGCAAAAACTCTACTTGACTTTTGAGCTCTATGATTTCACCAGATGAAGCTGAAGGGGTAAGTCACTGGTGATGGCAAATGGAAAATCTTAGTGATAAAGAAAGGCTGGGTTTTTCTTCACGGTCGCAACTAAGAACGCTCTACATAAATCGCTGTCAGAGCCCACCTAAAATCGATCGCCCAGCTAAAGAGTCCACAACAAGATCGGCTTGACTTAAAAGGGATCTCTTATGAGAACTCGTTATGCCGATTACGCGCATGCCAGCATTTTTAGCCGCAGCTATACCTACAGGGCTGTCTTCAACTGCAACGCAAAATTTAGGGGAGATCTGTAGTTTTTCTGCAGTCAATAAGTATCCATCAGGTGCAGGTTTACCAAAATCAACTTGCTCTACTGTCGTCACGCAATCAAAATCGTCTAAACTGTAACCTTTGTTTATACATGGTAAAGCTGCTTGTACTTCTGGCAGCCTTGCACCTGTGCATATACCTAATTTTACTTTTCCTAACAGAGTATTATAAAAATCATCAAAACCTTCACAGGAAGAAAGCTTTTTTTCTTTTAAAATACACTCATAACCTTCAAATTTCTTGTGCATTAACTGTTTTACATAAGCTAGGTTTTTATGATCGAATCCGTACATTAAAAGTATTTTTGGAAACATTTCATGATCAGAAATGCCCATAAAATGAGACAAATAAATTTGATAATCAAATTCAATATTTAATGATGATAAAGCATATAATGTTGCTTTATAATGAGTTGCTTCTGTATTAACAATAACCCCATCAAAATCAAAGATCACAGCTTGAGTCTTATTTGTTTCCAAGGAAAATCCTTATGCGACAACTAGACACAGATATAAAAATCTTTGGCATTGCATTTTATAAGAAAATTTATGCATACATTTCTTGCTCTTTATTTTTTTCTGATGTCTGGCTAAATTTTATATGCTGTTCACTTCCTCCACAGATTGTTGCAATCAACCTGGCTGCAACAAGGTATGGATCCGCATTAGCACCGGGTCGACGATCCTCAATATAACCATATCCTTTATCTGCTACTGCTCTAGGTATCCTGATGGAACTGCTTCTGTCTGCATACCCGTAACTAAATTGTTCAATACTGGCTGTCTCATGTTTCCCTGTTAAGCGAGCTTCAAGTTTATGACCGTACAAAGCAATGTGTTGGGCATGTTTTTTTTGCAGACTTTCAATAGCCTCCTTAATAGATTTTTTTCCAGATTTAATATCACGCATGGCTTCTGTTGAAAAATTGGTATGCATCCCCGCTCCATTCCAATCACCTTTTATTGGTTTGTTATCAAAAGAAATATGAATGCCATATTTCTCACTGAGCCGATGCAATAACCAACGCGCGACCCAAACATGATCGCTGACTGTTAATGCATCTGCTGGCTCAGTCGCTATATCACGAAAACCAACTTGGAATTCCCATTGGCCTGCCATAACTTCCGCATTCATACCATAGTACATGAACCCAGCTTTAAGACACGCATTTGCATGCTCGATGGCCAGTTCACGCCCAAAAACTTGTTTGGCACCAACGCCACAGTAATATGGGCCCTGTGGTGCCGGATAACCATGCTTAGGCCAACCTAAAGGAACACCTTCTTGAAACATGGTGTATTCTTGCTCAAAACCAAGCCATGGAGCAAATTTAGCACCACCTGACTCCAACACTTTTCTTAATTGAGCACGTGTATTTGAATTGTGTTCAGAGCCATCATAGGCCATTACCTCACAAAGCACTAGATGGTCACCTGGGTTGCCAAGAGGATTGTGTGTGAAGAAAACTGGTTGCAGCAAACAGTCTGAATTATTACCGACGGCCTGGCCTGTCGATGAGCCATCAAAATTCCATTTCGGGAAATCGTTAATATCAGGTGTCTGAGGCAATTTCACCACTTTAGATTTAGAGCGCACCTGGTGAACAGGCAGATTGCCATCTAACCAAATATATTCACACATACTCAAACCCTGACTCATAATTAACCTCTTAATTTGTTGGTGCACAGTAATTTAAAATAATTATTTCTCATCATTATCATAGGAAAACACTTTGAGTATAATACATATTGTATCAATAAGTTTGCAAGCATACCCCTTTTACATACTGAAAAAATTATTCATCTGAAATTGCTTAACTAAACTTAACCAAATCTGTCAAATATACAACTTTCTCTAAGTAATTGCGTCTTTTCACAGATGACAGTATGATGACAAACTCTGTTTTTTTAATTAAAATTTTTAATGAAGCGTAGCAAGATTTGCTTTTCCCTCGTGACTGGAGCTACTTCTGGGATTGGCTACGAATTGGCCAAAATATGTTGTGCGCTCGGCCATAATTTGCTTTTGGTAGCCCGCAATGAACAAAACCTTCTTAAGGTTTCTAATCAACTTCGGTTAATTAACAGAAATAACATTATTTCAAGCTTTGCAATTGATTTAAGCAAAGCAAACTCCGCGAAAAAACTGTTTGCTCATTGTATTCAAAATGACTTTAATATTAACGTACTTATTAACAATGCTGGGATGGGTTTGCATGGCACGCATTGCGAGTTATCATGGGAACAAACAGAGCAGATGATCAACTTAAATGTACTAAGCACCACTGCATTATGCCATTATTTTGGTGCGCACATGAAATCCCAACAGGAAGGAGAAATACTGAATATAGGTTCAGTTGCTGCTTTCCAACCTCTGCCTTATCTATCTGCATACGCAGCATCAAAGAGTTTTATTCTAAATTTTTCAGAGGCGCTGGCCATGGAAATGCAAGAGTATGGAGTTAAAGTGTCTTGCTTGTGTCCAGGTGCGACCGCAAGCAATTTTTTCAACCAAGCAGGTATTGATGATTCTGCTGGTGGCTTGTATTCAATGAAAATGAGAATGTCGGCTGAAAAAGTAGCTGCCTATGGTATCAAACTGATGTACTCCAAAAAAATATCCGGTGTTCCAGGTGCAATAAATAAATTGCTTGCTATATCGAATAGATTATTTTCAAGAAATATGACTGCAAAAATATCGAAACATCTCAGTAAAACCCTTTAAATTAAGGAACCTATGATAGATACAAAAAAAATTATACTCTGTGCTGATGATTATGCTATAACGCCTAATGTCAGCCTAGCTATCAGAAATCTAATTGATAATAAACGAATCAGCGCCACCAGCGTCATGATGTCTTCCGAATTTGCTGAACAAGAATTGCAACTACTGGCTCCTTATTTTGAGAATATTGATGTAGGTATACACCTAACGCTCACTGATCAAGCAGCATTGACACCATGTAATATGAGCATTTCCAATAATAAATTGCCAACTTTTGCAGCACTGGCAA
This sequence comes from uncultured Legionellales bacterium, assembly GCA_964352915.1. Classification (GTDB taxonomy): domain Bacteria; phylum Pseudomonadota; class Gammaproteobacteria; order PIVX01; family PIVX01; genus CAYGTQ01. The sequence goes on along the minus strand of CAYGTQ010000084.1, from coordinate 1,130 downwards.
AGCTGGCCTTTTCCAAAACTTTACCTATGGATTTTATTTATGCTGAGCTGGAGAGTCAAATTACAAAGTTCATTGATAATACCGGGAGATTGCCTGACTATCTTGATGGCCATCATCATGTTCATATTTTACCTGGCATTCAAGATATTGTGATTGAGTTATTCCAAAAGCACTTAAACAAGGCCCGATGCTACATACGCTCATGTCATGATAGCATTGGAAATATCTTTGCAAAAAGAAATAGCCTCATAAAAAGCCTTATTATTAATAAGGCTTTAGCTTGGAAACAGCACAAGAAACTCTTAAAACTTGGTATTAATACAAATCTTAATTTTTCTGGGATCTATAATTTAAAAACAAAAAAAAGTTATGGCGAGACGATAGCCCCTATGCTTAAATCAGCAGGGCACAACACCATCATCATGTGCCATCCTGGCTATACTGATGCTCTCCTAGCTGAAAAAGATTGTATGACATGCCGGCGCGATGAAGAGCTTGGCTATCTTCTAAGTGATGCTTTTTTGGTTGCATTAAAGAAGCATCATGCTTTTCTTGGGCGTTTCATTGATGCTTAATTTTTGAACAATAGATTTAAGTAGACGCTTCCTTATAAGGTAAAATTTTAACAGCTAGATTTGTAATCTCTTTCCAAAATTTTTCCATGTGCTCTGCCTGGCAATGGGCTCCAGCATACAAGGTCCCTGCCAAATAATGGTAGCCTAAAAATTTGATGCTGTCATCATATTGGTTCAACACATTCTCAACATCTTGCAGGTGCTCAAGTCTGTCATCAACTAAAATAACTTTCGTAGGCTTCATGTTAAGACGCTTAAGCAGTGCTACCAAAGCCTGCCCTTTCGATACACTCCGCCCATTAGTGCTGAGTATGCCATGACTATATATTGGATAATACCCTCGATAAGAAGGCAATTCATCCAAAACCATCATATGGTTTTTACCTGCCATCTCTTTAAGTTTTATGTCATAAGATTCAAGAACTTGGTGACGCCAGTCATCTATGGCTTCGTCATCATCAAGCAAACCTACCAAAGAAGCGGTCACAACAATCAATGGGTGGCCTCTTTTTTGAAGCGTCTTGATCGCATGAGGAAAATCAGGCTCTACTAATC
>CAYGTQ010000083.1:2984-6416 GCA_964352915.1 uncultured Legionellales bacterium | reverse complement strand
TTAACTACTTAAATGAAAAATCCTAACAATTTATATGAGGGGATTGATGAGGGTTCTATGCATAGAATTGTTTAATTATTAGTAAGTTATACTATAAGTTAATGTTAGTATGCTCACATATTTGAATATTGATATCAGAGTAAACGATTAGATTAACAAACATTTTTGTTTAGCTGGCTATACTTTAGTGGTAAGGCTTTTAAGGACTTACTAAACCAGCGATAACAAAGAAATAGGGTTTTTATCTATCATGCTGCATAATTTAGTGAAGCCACCACAGTGGATACAGCAATTTATTGGGAGTTACTTAAAAGGGTTGCGCTCTGTTGCCAATACTTATGAATTGGTGGTAGGTCTTGGCTTATCCTCTTTAGGGGTTAATTTACTAGGTCTGGTGTTGCCTTTAGTATTATTGCAAGTCTACGATCGTATCATTCCAAATGCAGCCACTGGTACACTCAGCTTTCTGTTTTTGATGGTTTTGGTAGCCATCGTATTTGAAATTTTATTAACAACAGCCAGAAGTGTTACCACAGCCTGGATAGATGCAAGGCTTGAACATAAATTGGGGACAGCAGCATTTAACAAAGTTATTTCTGCACGCTTGAAAGATTTTGAGAAAGACGGCTCAGGTATGCACTTGGAGAGGCTCACAGCCTTTGGTGCGTTAAAAAATTTCTATACAGGTCAAGCTATGATTAGCCTTTTCGATTTACCATTTATTATTATTTTTCTTATATTGATTGCATATATTGCAAATTGGTTGGCATGGGTACCAATAAGTATTTTATGTTTTCATTTATACAGCGCATACCGTCATACTTTTCGTTTAAGAGAAAGGCTGGAGCAATTACGCAGTGTTGATGACAGAAGAATAAATTTTATCATTGAATTGATTACAGGCATTCATGTGGTAAAAACATTTTCAATGGAGTCGCAATTCTTGCGTCGATATGAGAGATTGCAGGAAAATTCAACAAAGATAAATGAATCATTGAACATTCAAGCAGGTAAGATCTCTGCAAACAATCAGTTTTTTTCACAATTAGCATTGGTGTGTACGGTGTCAGTGGGTGGGATTATGGTATCTCAAGGAGATCTGACTGCTGGGGGGTTGGCTGCCTGTACACTTTTAACAGGTAGAATATTGCAACCTGCTAATAAGCTGGCGGAAGTGTGGAAGAGATTTCAAAGTATTGTTATAGCTGAAAATAAGCTGAATGAAGTGCTTGACATGCAATCAGAGTCGAAAGATACCTTAAAAGAATTTCCTAAAGTTCTCGGCAACATTCGCTTAGAAGACATTGAGCATGGAGATACCGCGTATAGAGGGTTTCTTTTTTCAAGTCTTAATTTGGAAGTTAAAGCAGGTGATTTAATTGGTATTACAGGCAGCGTTTCCAGCGGAAAAAGCACGTTGTTATCAATTATTGGTGGTATGCTAAGCCCTAATAGAGGTTCTGTCTACATTGATGATAGGAACATTTCTCAGTACAGCATTGAAGAGTATCGAAAGCAAGTAGCGCTTTTATCAACTAATGCAGTTTTATTTAAAGGTACTATTCTTGAGAACTTGACTCTTTTTAGAAATGGTACTCATAGAGAAAAAGCCATGAAGATTTCTGATGATTTAGGCATTACAGAAACTATTCATCGTTTGCCAAATGGATTTAATACTCTCATAGGTCATCAAGCAGTTGGGATGTTGCCTAAAGGATTGAGGCAAAGAATTGGAATTGCCAGAGGTCTGGTTAACGATCCAAGTATTATTCTATTTGATGAAGCTAATGCAGGTATAGACATGCCATCGGATCAATTAGTGAAAGATGTCATATTAAAATTAAAAGGTGAGAAAACCATCATTTTTGTTACGCATAGGCCATCATTTCTACAGATGGCTGACAGACAGTATAAGTTAGAAAATGGTTTCTTGGCTCCTATAATATCATGAGAACATCAGCATGCTTTTAAATGAAAATATAGATATCAATTTTGAAGAATATATTCAAAAGCCATCTTCACATGTTAATTGTTTAAAACCACTTTTAGAGTCCATTGATTGGAAAGGTACAAAAGAAGATCTTGTAGAATCTCTCCCGCATTTATATGACACATTAAATACAGATGGTTTGTGTAATGTTATGAAATCCTTGGGATATGAGTGTCGGGGTTTATCTATTTCACTAGAAGATGTGGATGAAAGATTGGCTCCATGTTTGTATGTCAATGGTTCTGATGTGATGGTGATTAAGAAAATCATAGGAGATTATGTCGAAGTTTTTTCTGGCGAACAAAAAAAATATGTATCTATAAATAGGAATTCAGAGAAAGGATGCGCTTACTTTTTTAGTTTGGAAGATAATATAAGTGATTCTGCCAAACATAAGCATGGCTGGGTAACTCATATAATAAGCAAATATAGATTGTTATTAACACAATTCTTTATCATAGGTTTGGCGATAAGTTTATTAACTCTTTGTCCAGCCTTATTTGTAATGAGCGTATACGATAAAGTGATTGCAACGCATGAAGTGAAAATGCTGTGGGGGCTTTTAGCAGGCGTACTAATTGCCTTGGTGGGCGTATTTTCTTTACAGATAGTAAGAACGCAAATTATTGCTTATGTCAGCGCCAGAATAGACAAATTTATTGGGACCACCATACTAAAAAAACTTTTATTTTTGTCACCACTTTATACAGAGACTGCTCCTGTTGGTGGTCAGGTTGCTCGTATAAAGGATTTTGATACGCTACGTGAATTTTTTACAGGACCTATATTAGGTGTACTTTTTGATATGCCACTGTTAATTGTTTATTTTGGTGCTATTGCTATGCTCGGTGGTAATTTAGTTATCATTCCTGTGCTTACGTTAGCGAGTATATTTTTCCTTGGCGTTCTATTTTACCCGAAAATAAAATATCTTTCTTCTAAATCATCTCAAGCTCAAGCTAATAAAAGAGAGTTTCTGGTCGAAACTCTAGATAAAATGAGATACATAAAATCAACAGGCTCTGAAGATACATGGCGTAAGAGGTATAGAGATATCTCAGGCAAAGCTACTATGACCAATTACCACATTGGTGTGTTAACTTCTGCAGTTGCTAATGTTTCAGAAGGTCTTATGTACTTAACAGGTATATTGCTCATTGTTTTTGGAGCTTTAAAGGTTATTGCATTGGAAATGTCAATAGGTGCGCTTATTGCTGTAATGATGATATCTTGGAGACTTCTAGCTCCAATTCGAGCCATTGCAACAGCTTTGACTAAAGTAGATCAAATTAAAAGTAGTCTGCTACAGATAAGCAAGCTCATGGCTATTTATTCTGAAGATGAGAAAGATAAAACAAATGAGAGAATAAGCGATATCAAAGGAGAGCTGGAGTTCCAGCGCGTCAGCATGCGCTACGGCCCAGAGACAGAACCTGCTATTT
>CAYGTQ010000083.1:0-2974 GCA_964352915.1 uncultured Legionellales bacterium | reverse complement strand
TTGTTGGAGATAATGGTGCTGGCAAATCGACGATGTTGAGGCTTGCCATGGGGATTTATCCCCTTATAAGTGGCAGCATTCGGGTTGATGGTTGTGATATTCGCCAATTTCATACAAGAGATTTGCATCGATTGATAGGTTATTTGCCTCAACATCATTATTTATTCTATGGAACTATTTTACAAAATTTATGCTTGGCAAATCCTTTATTAACTGAAGATAAGGCAAGAGATGTTCTTGAACTGGTAGGTTTAACTAAAGAAATTGAATTAATGTCAGAAGGCATACATACCAGAATTAAAGACCATGCAAGCTACAGTTCACCAGTAAGTTTTCAACAAAGGCTGGCTTTAGCTCGAGCATTGGTTAAAAAACCAAGAATACTTTTATTAGATGAGCCAACAACAGGTCTTGATAATGATGCTGAGCGATCGATGATGGAAACTATTTCAAACCTGAAAGGTGAACTTACTATTGTGATGGTCACTCATAGACCTTCTCATTTAGATTTGGCTGATAGAGTGTTGATGCTCGAAAAAGGGCAAATTACCGCATTAAATGCCCCCAAATAATGGAGATGAAGATACAATGGAGTGGATAGGTAAAATACATCGAATATTTCTAAAGGCTACAGATTCTGTTGCAACACAGCAAAGCAAGTACCTTTCTGTTGCTGATGGATTAGAAGATGCACATGGCTCTTATTTGTTAACGTTGTCAATTATAGTGCTATCCTCCATCGTGTTGGCTTTTGTAATATGGGCTGCATTAACTCAAGTTAAAGAGAAAGCATCCGCTGAAGGACAAGTCATCCCGGTCATTCCGATACAGTCTTTACAACATTATGAAGGTGGAACTGTGGGCAAGGTACACGTTAAAAACGGTCAGCATGTGGAGCAAGGTCAATTGCTGGTTGAGCTTGATTCTACTTCAGATATCGCTGAATTAGAAAGAGCAGTTTCTAGAAAAAACTCATTACAAGTAGATGCTGAGCGGTTGCGTATTTTTGCGTCAGGAGGTCAAAATATCAAAAAACTTGAGAATTTAATACGTCAAGGTATAGGACATGAGCATGATGAGCAAGCAGTGCAGCAATTGGTATCTGATGAAGAGCAACTATTTGATTTACAGAGCAAATCAAAGCATGCTCAAGAGGCTGTTTTACTCTCGCAAATAGAGCAGGCATCTGATCAAATTATATTGATTAAAAAGCAAAAAGAAACTTTACAACAACACATTGATTTGTTGCAGGAAGAAAAATCAATGTATGACACAATTATAGATCAGGACGCTTTTTCAAAAAGAGACTATCTTAGAATTCAACGTGAAGTTAATAATGCTAATGGGGAGCTTATAAAACTTCTTGGAGAGGAAAAACTTGCTAGTCAAGAGTTACAGGAAACTAAGAATCGATTGAGTCAACTGACTCTGTCTTTAGATGAAAATACTGCTGAAAAAATAGGAGCTATTAACTCCGAGTCGATGGAAATAGAGAAGACCATTGCAAAACTTCGCGATAAGGTTAATAGGATGAAAATATTTTCACCTGTTGCTGGTATTGTGAAAAGCCTTAAAGCTAATGCTGGAGGTGTTATATCTCCAGGTGGGTTAATCCTGGAAGTGGTGCCTTTGACTAATGAATTGTTAGCAGAAGTTAAGGTAACAACCAAAGATATTGGCCATGTTAAAGTTGGCGATAAAGTCAGAGTTAAAGTGCTGACTTTTGACTTTGCCCGTTATGGAGATGTGGAAGGTACTTTGCAGTCGATTTCACCATCAACTTACAGTGATGAGAAGGGTAACCCCTATTATGAGGCTTTAGTTAGTCTCAGCAAGAATCATGCAGGCAATCCAGAAGCTAACAACAAACTAATCCCCGGCATGACTGTGCAAGCAGATATCATCACAGGCCAAAGAACCATATTGCAGTATTTACTTAAACCCATACATAGTACCATGCAACTTGCATTTGCTGAGCGTTAACGTTCAAACATTACTTTTATTGCAACGATGAACCACTCGTCCAGTTAGATTGTCTTGTATGGTACCGTTGACGATGCCTGCAAAGTCATCCATGTGGATCAAAGCTTGTATGGTTAAACTTTTTAGATCGTTACTCGATTTTTCTACGATTTTGTGGTCGCCTAAACGTAAGTGGGCAGTGTATTTGGAAAACATAATATTACCTCGGTTATGTAGAATATATTTAATTAAATGCGTGATTCCTACGCCACCACTGTTTGACGCGTAGAGTGACGATATCAGTACGATTTGCCATAGGATGCTGCTTTTTAGGTGATAGTAAAAAACGCATCATTTGATGGCTGACAGCTTGCGGTTTAGCATGCGCCATAATGATTTTATTTTGATCTTTAATTTCATTTTTAAGACTGTTTATTGTTTGCATCGCTGATCTCCTTTGTTCTCTCTATGTTCTCATGTGTTAATAATAGAGAACAAAGTGAGAGCGAGCAAGTTTTTTTTAAGCCTCTATAACATATTGATTTAAATAAAGTCATGCTGTTTATTTTATATTGTGTTCAGTAGGCTATTGTGCTATCAGTTGTTGGTAATAAACGAGAGAAAAATAAGCTTTTTCGCATCATTTATTTTTTACAAAGGGTATGTTTTGCTTAGTCAGATCGCGCTTTGCTGATGTTGTATTTCAAACTAATGCCTTCTAAAGAAACAAGTATTTGGATGCTAATATAAATTAATGTGTAAAAGCTCATTGTTAACACCAAGCGACTTTGTCGCACAGTCTACCCGGGGAAATTGACGGTTTTACTTTAAAAAGGTCAAGTGTAAAAGCTGAGAGATCGTCACGTAATTTTAAAATAAAAAGACAGGCTTGTAAGCCATTAATGTAAGTGTATTATCTAACAGATCAGACACTTTAAACACAAATAGATTATTTTTTTAGGACTTACGCATTGACGGGTATAGAATTCTCCTGAATAATGAATTGGCGGAT
>CAYGTQ010000082.1:0-6416 GCA_964352915.1 uncultured Legionellales bacterium | reverse complement strand
CACCGTAAACACGACGAAAATTTAGTGGATTTCAACTCGCCGGGAACTGCTGATAATAACACCACTCCTTATCACCACCCTTCCCTTGGAAGTTGAATGAACTTGAATTTGTCGAATTAAATTTTCAGGCTTTGAAAGTTATCATTAATTCTTAGTAACCGTTCACTGCGCAATGTTTTGAGTTCGTTCTATAAAAATTGGTGATGGCTTCTCTAAAGTCCTTGGCAGGTTTAAAAAATCAATTGTTTCTGACTTTTTCATTCATCAAATTCCATAGACAATCAATAGATTAGAACTGCAGACTGGTAAATGATAGAAGTGAATAGCTGATTTTCTGGCTTCCCCCACCACTTCTTTGGATATGTGATAGCTGACTCTATCCAGTACCACATAAAGGACGCGGATTCAAATACGAAGTGCAATTGAGTTAGTCACGGGATTGTTCCGACAAAAATGGCCAGATGAGGATATAAATCATAACATTCTCTCTAATGACCTGGTAAGGCAGTATTTTCCCAAAAGTACTGATTTATCTATTATCCTGATTGATGAAATTCAATTTGTCAAAACTCAGCTTAGCAACAGGCCAAGATACCGAATGCCTGGCGAGGTAACTGTGGAGATCTAAAAGCTATCTATGATTGTACTTCATGTTTGAACCCGAAGCTCCATATAAAGAAAGTGTTTTACTATATAATTTTTCTCTATCATTTGCACAATTTAATCAGGCTTCCAGCCAATGAATTGCAGAGGTTTTTTAAGTAAAACCTATTGATAAAAGTGCTTGAAATGATTCAGATGACAAAGGCTCACTGTAATAAAATCCTTGAGCTTCATCGCAATGCAGACGTCTTAAATAAGTGACATGAAGGTAGTTTTCAATACCTTCTGCGATAACCTTTAAATTCAGTTTGTGACCCATGTCAACAATGCTGTCAATTATTAGGTGCTCGTTGTGATCTTTGCTGATTTTTTCTATAAATGTTTGATCAATTTTAATTTTATCAACTGGTATTTGATTTAAATAACTTAAAGAAGAGAAGCCCGTACCAAAGTCATCAATGGCAATTTTTATACCTAATTTTTTCAATTCTTCGAAGATCGTCATGGCTGAAGCAATGTCATCAATCAACACACTCTCTGTGATTTCGAGTTCAAGTTTTTCAGGGGGAAAACCCGTTTCATTCAATGTGTTCTTGATGCTACTAACCAAATTTTTGTTATTAAATTCTTTTGGAGATACATTGACAGCTAAGACCAAATCTTTATGCCCGAAAGTATGCCATTTTTGCATCATACGACAAGCATCTTTTAAAACCCATGCTCCAATGCCAATAATTAAACCACTTTCTTCTGCCAATGAAGTAAAACGACCTGGTGTCAACAAGCCATGCTCTGGGTGTTGCCAGCGCACCAAAGCCTCAGCACCACAGATGCTATGGTCACTTAAATTAACTTGAGGTTGAAAATAAGTAACCAGTTGTTCTTTTTCTAAAGCATAACGTAAATCACGCAATAAGTGGTTGCGAGCTGATGCAGCTATAGTCATCTCTTGGCGATAAAATTTGATGGTATGTTGCACTGTGTCAGTGATCCCTTCTATAGCAAGCTCAGCATGTGTGATCAACTCAAGGGTTTCTTTTTCTTCTTTAGGAAAAACAACCACACCAATATGACTGAGCACATTAACATTGTCTCCATCAATCAAATATGGCTCTGACAGATTATCTATAATGACTTGAGCTAAATTCTGTGCATCCGTACTATCCAATACATGCTCACGCAATACTGCAAATTCATTGCCACCTACCCTTGCTAATAAGTAGGTACTAGGAATACAGGAACTTAAGCGACTGGCCAGTTCACGCAAGATCCCATCTGTATGCTTATGACCCAAACTTTGGTTTAATTGAGTCAATTTCTGGATCTGAATAACCAGTAATGCACCGATTTTCTGATGCGCTAAACAATACTCTCTGCACTTTGATAAATTCTCTAAGAAATATTTTCGATTATAAAGACCTGTCAATTGGTCATAGTGAGACACCTGATCTAATTCACTTTTGTAAGCCATACGAGTGCTGATGTCAAAACCATATATATTGACATACCCTCTTTCAATGAAAGCGCAGAATCGAAGAAGATAATGTTGATCAGATACCATCACTTCCATATCACATACTTGCAATTTATCAATAGCCATCGCCATCACATCATGGGCTTCCGGAGACAATTGGTTGCCATACTGCCAACTGTTAAGAATAGCTTGAGAGGCTTGGTTGAAATAAATAATCTGCCCTTGCAGATCGACTCGCATCACAGGGTTTGGATTTTCACTGGCATAGAAAATGGGCTCGTTTTGCATTTAATCACCTTGAAAATGCTCTTAAAGCATTTTATTTGAACAAGATAAAAGAATTGTATCAAAATAAGTATAGCAAAACCGTACTTTATTTCTGACTTTTCACATCAGTTATTGATGGTATACTTGATGGTAAGAGATATAATTTTGATGGGTTTGTCATGGATATGCAACTTGAGCAATCAGCCACCAATGCCATTGAAAGCTACGATGCCGATAGCCTTCAAATCAAAAACCAGGGCTACTCTCATAATATCATTGTTACTGCAGATCAAATAATCCTCTACGATTTCCCAGCTGATGCCTCCAAGCTATCCATAGCTAATTGTGAGCCTCTGCTTTCTCTGCGTCCTCAAGTCTGTATTTTAGGAACAGGAAAAATTCAACAACAAATCAGCATCGAACTGATTGCCCACTTTGCAGGATGTGGTATAGGCCTTGAAATTATGAACAATCCAGCAGCCTACCGCACCTTTAATATTTTATTAGCTGAAGACCGCCATGTGGCTTTAGCCGTACTGCCCAACTTTCAGCATTAAATTTCAATCTTTATAGCTGAAATAGTTGGTTGTTAAAAACTCTGTAAGCTCAGATAAACCTACCCGCTCTTGCTTGAGACTATCACGATCGCGTACCGTCACTGTGTTTTTCAACTCTGCATTGCCGTCTTTGCCAATGGTATCAAAATCAATGGTTACGCAAACTGGCGTGCCAACTTCATCATGACGTCTGTAAGCTTTACCAATATTACCTGTGTTTTCATACACCACCCTGCCCCAGGCCTGTTGCCTGAGCATTTTAAGTACCTGATGGGCATAATCTACAATGTCTGCCTGATTGCGTGCTAAAGGCACAACAGCTACCTTGACAGGGGACAAATGAGGCTTTAATTTTAAAACTGTGCGAGTTTGCCCATTCTCTAAAGTTTCTTCATGATAGGCTTCCGCCAGTATGGCCAGCACACCACGATCAACACCTGCTGATGGCTCAATGACATAAGGCACAAACCACTCTTTGCTTTCTAAATCTTGTACAGCTAATTTGCCTGTACTGTCAGTGTTTGATTTAACATTCGCCGAAATATTCAAGCTACCCTGCTCTTTGGTATGTGAGCCCAAATCAAAATCTGTACGATTGGCCACACCTTCCAACTCTTCTAAGCCGTGAGGGAAGCGGTACAATATATCCACAGTTGCTTTTGAATAATGTGATAAATCATCGGCTGTCTGCTCTTCACATACCAAAGAGTCTGATGACAGACCTTGTTTTTTCCACCAATCTAATCGATTCTTAATCCAGTATTTATGCCAGGCCTCATCTTCACCAGGCTTGACAAAAAACTCCACTTCCATTTGCTCAAATTCACGAACACGAAAAATGAAATTTCTGGGTGTAATTTCATTGCGAAATGCTTTGCCTATTTGGGCAATGCCAAAAGGAAGCTTACGAGAAGTAGCATCCAACACGTGCTTAAAATTAATAAAAATACCTTGCGCCGTCTCAGGCCTTAAATAGGCTTTATTATTATCTTCTACCACAGGACCGACATGAGTCTGAAACATCAAGTTGAACGGCCTGGGCTCTGTCAAATCAGCGCCCCCACATTGTGGACATTGAGGCTGCTCCAAATGATCTGCTCGCCAACGGCTTTTGCATTGACGGCAATCAACCATCGGATCGGAAAAAGTATCTTCATGGCCGGAATGACATAAAACTTGAGGGTGCATTAAAATACTGGCATCCAAACCTTCCATGTCATCACGGGCATAAATCATATCTCGCCACCAAGTGTCCTTGAGTGCACGTTTAAGTTCAATCCCCATAGGACCGTAATCGTATAAGCCTTGCACGCCTCCATAAATTTGGCAGGATTGGAATATGAATCCACGTCGCTTGCATAGTGCGACCAATTGCTCCATTGATTGTGCGGCCATGATGTGTCCTTGGGTGGTGGTTTAAGTGCAAATATTACACTACATTGACCTTGCTATCAATGCTTATGATGAAAAGGCTCCAGATCACAGGACCAACTATCAATATACACTGCTAGGCAAAAACCCAATACATTATCCAGGATATTAGTTTGCCTATTTTTTGTATAAACCATATTAAAATATGTATAACTTTATATTAACTGAGGTAACTTGGTCTGGAAAATTCTACACAACTGAGCTGATAGGTAGAGCTGTAATTTGCTGTCGCTCTTGATGTTGCACACCACCATACAAAAGGATACCTTTTGATACTTCCGCTAATTCGCACCACTTCTGTAAAGGCTTAAACATGGATTGTGCCAAAGTTTGTCCTGCTTTAATTTCAATAGGAATTACATCACCACCTTCTGTTTCCATAATCAAATCAATTTCATGACCACTTTGATCGCGCCAAAAATACAGGTTGGGCTCTACACCATGATTAATCATATTTTTATATAATTCTGAAACAACATAGGTCTCTACAATGGAGCCCATTAAAGGATGATGCATAAGATGTTCAGGTTTTTTAATCCCTAGTAAATAGCAACACAAGCCCGTATCAATAAAAAAAAGCTTGGGCGATTTGGTTTGGCGTTTATTAAAATTATTGGCATAAGGTTTTAAATACATTACAAGCCCACTTTGCTCTAAAAGGCTCAACCAACGTGTGCAATTAGTTTCACTGATCCCACAATCAGAAGCAAGGCTTGCTTTATTCAAAATGCAACCTGTTCTAGCTGCACACAATTTAATAAATCTTTGAAAGACAGATAAGTCCTGTACATGGATTATCTGACGTACATCTCGTTCCAGATAAGTTTTAACGTAATCACTATGCCAGTACGATCTGACTTCAGGTGTCTGATGTATTTCAGGGTATCCACCATAAAGAATATCATGCCAAAGCTCACTGATAGGTTGTGATGTGTTTTTCTTAACAGAAAAAAACCTCGTTAAATCGGGTAATGGTAAATGGCTTATTTCTCGCCGACTAAGCGGTAATAAATTTAATATAGTTATGCGTCCAGCTAAAGATTGAGAGATGGATGACATAGTTAAAAAATTTTGCGAACTTGTCAGTAAAAATTTTTTATGTTCGTGATCAATTTGACCTTGCAAATAGGAAAATAATTGAGGTGCTCGTTGTGGCTCATCAATAATCGCATTTTGTGGGAATTGCGCTAAAAATCCTCTGGGATCAGTTTGCACATAATCCAGCTGATCAGGATCTTCGAGACTGACATAAGGCACATCAGGCAGAACATGCCTGGCTAATGTCGTTTTACCTGACTGCCTGGGACCAAATAAATACACTGAACGAGAAGCTTGCCATCTTGCAACCAATTGATTTTTTATATGTCTTGCTATAAACATGCAAATCCACCTTTGAATGGAGTATTTTCTAAATTATACACGCTCTTTTCTCTGTCAGCAAACATAAGACAAATATGCCAGCAATTCCCGGTTAAGCATAACGCCTGTGTTTTCAGGTGGTTTCTGGTAGAAAAAATCAATATTTTTTGCAGAATTATTGAGTTATCCATGCTGGTTTTCAGCCAGCCAGGATAAATTATGAAAGGGATGTTAAGCTGTACAAATATATTTCAAGTGTTACATGGAAGCTTCTCACGCATTAAGGAGCCGAGCCAACGCACACGTCAAATCAGTCTGGTTGATGTATTGTCTTCAGGGTTTCCTGTTTTCAGCTTGAAGTATCCATCTCTATTGCAATTTGAACAGCACCACGGTACTGAGGAAGTGGTTAAACATAATCTTCACTCAGTCTTTAAAATCCAACGCATCCCACCGATACACAAATGCGTGAAAGACTTGATGAGCTCTCAGGTGAGGCGCTCAGAAAAACATTCAAAGCTCTTTTTGCGCTATGCCAGCGTAGTCAACGCTTAGCGTTGTTTAAATACTATGATGGCCACTATTTGATGCCCTTGGATGGTACAGGCTATTTTTACTCTAAAGCGGTTCACTGTGATAATTGTTGTCAAAAGAAACTGATCTTACCTTACTTTAGAGGACAGTAAATTGTTAAGATTTATGAACTTAATAAGGAGCTATTCCAT
>CAYGTQ010000081.1:0-6773 GCA_964352915.1 uncultured Legionellales bacterium | reverse complement strand
TTAACATCTCAATTCAAAAAAATACCTCATATGCATTTATTCATGGGATCCGCGGTCTGTAGAGAATGAAGATTATCAGAATTGTTTTTTACTGGTATCAAGGCATGAAAGGCTTGTTAAGAGATCAGGGTATTATCTGGGCTATGTGTCGGCAAAGGCCATAGGGAAAAATATGACTATTGACCAATAGGGCACAAATGACATCTGATCAGGTGTTATCATTGTTGTCAGAAACCATAGATAAAATTGCGCCGACTTAAATTGCTCAATTGTAAACACACTCTATCTTTTTTAGCTGATAATAAAACTATAATTTTGAGTTTAAGACTAATGTTGGTATGCTAAAGACACGTTTTAATACTCAATAAATAAGAATAAACCAGGTAGATGATATGTCAAAGATAAAACAAGCTTTAAGTCATCGCCTTAAGCTTGCCAAAGCTAAAAAATACATACGTGATCATCTTGATGAAACCGTGAGCTTAAAGAAATTGTCAGAAATTTCAGGGGCATCGCCTTATCATTTCATACGAGTTTTTTCTGCTTACACATCTGAGACCCCGTTTGAATTTGTACGTAGGCAAAAAATATGGGCAGCTATGCAAAGGCTGCAAGGAGATAAGTGTTCATTGACAAAACTTGGGCTAAGCTTGGGATTTGGTTCATCCAGTGCGTTTAGTAAGGCATTTAAAGCAGTCACAGGGCTCTCAGCCACTGAATTTCGCAATTTGGGCAAAGACCATGTTAAGTCTTTGATGCACAATGTAGCTATGAACCCAAAGGTAAAGGAGTTAGCTATGCATTTAAATTTTGAATTAGAGCCTGAAATTGTTCAGCGTGATAGTAAGAAAATATTATTTGTTGAGGATGAAGGACTTTTTGAGGAGATAGCACCTTTAGTATGGCAAAAATTCCTATCAAAAATCACTCAGAGTCCGTATATGGAGAAAGCCACAGAATTTCTCGGCATAAGTTACGTCGAAGCCAGTGATTTAGGCACAAGCAAATACACATACCGAGCTGCTATTGCAATCCCTGAGTTGTTTGATGGTGTTGAGCTTTCATTAGCTAGCGCTGATCTTGCTGGTGGTCGATACGCAAAGTTCACCTTAAAAGGTCCTTATACAGGGGTCTGGCCTGCATTTAAGAAAGCATTTGCCTGGTTAAATGAGCATGACTATGAGTTAGCAGACGGCCCATGCCTTGAAAACTATTTAAACGATCCTAACATAACTCCTGAGGATGATTTGCTCACAGAAATTATCATTCCAATCAAGTAAGTGTCACATAAGCTCAAAGAGCTGCCCTCGATGTTTACCGAGGGCATGCTTTTAGAAAATTTTCTTGTATCCATAAGCTTGCAGATCATATTTTGATAAAAGGGTGATGCTACTTTACGCCGCTGAACGCTATGCCAGTCAATTCAGCCATGTCTTTTTTCCATACTGTCAAATCATCTGGGCTGAATTGTTGTAAATGGCTATGACCACAAGCTCTGGCCATAATTTGCATGAGCTCATTGGAGCTCTTAAGAAAATTAGCTAGTTTTTTAGCTGATTGTCCAATGTCAATAAGCTTGGTGAGCTTAGGATCTTGAGTAGCAATGCCAACAGGGCAAAGATTGGTGTTGCATATTCTTGCTGCGACACAGCCCATAGCTTGCATCGCACTGTTTGCTATGGCTACAGCATCAGCACCTAAAGCTAAGGCTTTAATAAAATCAGCTGGCGTTCTAAGCCCACCAGTTATGATCAAGGTGATGTCTTGGCGCCTGATGCTGTCTAAATGTTTTCTGGCTCTGGCAAGAGCAACTATGCTTGGTATAGAAATATGATCCCTAAAAAGCAGAGGTGCCGCTCCTGTGCCACCACCACGGCCATCTAGGATAATATAATCTGCCCCAGCTTCTACTGCAAAGTTAATGTCTTTTTCGATGTGTTGAGCTGATATTTTAAAGCCAATCGGTATCCCACCTGATAAGGAGCGCACATGGTCAGAAAAATTTTTATAGTCATTGGTGGTGGTTAAGTCTGAGAAAGCAGGAGGAGATATAGCATCTTGCCCTTGCTGTAAACCTCGGATTTGGGCAATTCTACCTTGTACTTTATTGCCAGGCAGATGACCTCCCGTTCCGGTCTTGGCTGCCTGGCCAGCTTTGAAATGAAAAGCTTGTACTTTTTCAAGATCTGATTCATTAAACCCAAATTTTGCTGAGGCCATCTCATATAAATAACGTTGATTGCTTTGTTGTTCTTCTGGCAACATGCCACCTTCACCTGAGCAAATGCCAGTACCTGCCAGCTCAGCACCTTTGGCCATAGAAAGTTTGGCTTGCTCCGACAAGGCACCAAAGCTCATGTCAGATACAAACAGAGGCATGCTTATTACCAAAGGTTTTTTGGCATTTTTGCCAATGATGCATTGAGTCTCAACATAGGAATCTTCCATCAATGGTTTTTTGTGGAGTTGTGCTGTGATGATTTGAATATCATCCCATTTTGGTAAGGCAGCAGCAGGGACGCCCATGGCATCGATAGGGCCATGCTGTTCGGCAGATAAGCCATCTTTGGCCAGAGCATGAATGTAGTTCACATGAGGTTCAACAACGGTGGAGACTGCTTGTTCTTTTTCTGGTGTTGATTTTTCAAGATTGCGATGTGAGCCATCACAAAACGGAGGATTCTTGGTAGCTTTACACATACAGATCGGAGCAGTGCCAGTTTTTTCTGCTATGAATTTCATGGGCTTAAAAGGGGAACTTCGGTGTGAGCCATCACAAAACTGACCATTTTTTGACAAGCCACAAGCACACCAAAAGTAAGCTTCTCCTGACTGTAGCTCGGCAGGTTTTGATTTATAGTCAGCAATATGGGGCTTATCCATGTGTTATCCCTTGTAAGCGTCTAATCTAAGATTTCTTCTTCTACAATGATGGCGGCAGGAATGCCTGGTGCGATACTATTGATGTTGATACCTTTAACAAAAGGGATCATGTGACCATGTTGCTTGAAACCAATTTTTTCTAAAATTCCTCGGGACATATCAGCAGCAATTACTTGTGCGACCGCTAGGTAATTGTCTTCTTTTTTAGCTTCATATAACGCATGCTTAATCATAGCTGAGCAGATCCCTTGGCGGCGAGCTTCAAGTATAGTGCAGCCATTGTAGATACCAGCGATACCTTGGTTGGCATGTACAGTTAGGATGCTGACGGGCGCTTCATGCAAATAACCTATGTAATGTGTCCATGGTGCTGATGGACCTAGGTCATAAAACATGTCATACATATCTTGGTGCATTCTTTTGGGTGTTTTAAATGTGTTACACAAGATGCTATTAAAATCTTGGTATTGTGCTTGAGATGTTATTTTCTCAATACGAACATGCACTTCAAGCTCAGGTTTTTTTTTGTGTAACATGGTCAAAGGCATTGCAACACCAGAATACAGCCCTGGGCTGTAGAAGCCAAAATCGTTTAAAGTTGATTCTACTTGCAGCGGCAGTTCATCTTTGGGGAGCCACCAACAGATAAAAGGTGTATGGCGCTTGCTAAAAAAATCAGTCATTTGAGGCAGTTGAGATAAGAATTGCTGCGGATTAGACTCTCTTATGATGACTGAATTGAACAAGGGGTGGCAAATACCGCTGTAAATCCTTGTTAAGCCTTCACATGATATGACGCCATGATCTTTGTGCTTAGAGCGCAGTGCTGTATTTGAAAATAAGGAAACCATATTTTCTTCAATAGCTATATCAGTAGGTGATAGTTGGGAGACATCCATATTCTAATCCTTATTTCCCTATAAGTTAGTTGGTCCATTCTAAGTCTGCACTATGGGCTTGGCAAGTATTCCGGTATTTAGTAGATTTTAAGGTTATTGTGTAAATAGGAGTGCGTAGGACTTTGCCATTTAATTTGACCAAAAATACACCACAAGGTCTTCTTAAGAGCAACCAGACTGTTTGATCACAACTTGTGCTTTTTATGATTTATGATATGTTCAATTCTGTTGTGTTTTTTGATGGGGTGGGTCGGAATCATGAAATGGATACCTTTTCGTATAGTTCAATGTTTTTTGATGGCAGCTTTTTTACACAGTCAAATAGTTGATGCCATGCAGTCTATGGCTGATGAAGTCTTACCTATGGAGCAAGTGCAGCAAGCTGCGTTAGATTTTAAGAAAAGTTTTCATCCTAAATCTGGCCCATTTCAATATAATGAATTGCAGACACTTTATTTGTCGAGAGAAAAGGAGCTTGTTTCTAATGATTATCTAAGTCAAAGGGGGCATGAAGCTTTGCTGGTTTTCATTGATAAAATTAAGGCAGCGTTGTCCAAAAAACCTGGATTGATTGTCAATAGTTATCTTGTGCTTGATGAGCGTATACCAGATAAAAAAAAGAAACCATTTAAAATAGTTATTACAACAGTCTACCCACGAGAGCGTACGTTTGATTTTTTAACATTGACATTTGAGCTCACCAAAAGGCGGGGTAAGCGCGCGTGGAGCTATGATGTTAGGCATACCGGTATCCATTTGAGAGATAGGCTTCTCAGTGAGTTGCTGTTTGGCTCAGCACAAGATGGCAAGGAAAGTAGGGATTTGGAAGAAGAGAATGAGATAAACTGGGATGTTTTTGTGAAAAAAGTGAAAGAAGAGGATAGACGAGCACAGGAAAAGCGCGCAAAACGTCAGCGTCAAAAATTAAAAAGGCAACAAGCGTAAATCAATAAGCCTTAAGCTATGGACTGGACAAATCCATGGAGCTGTCTTTCTCTGGCTCTGCAAAATCTTCAAGAGTTTCAAGCATCTCATCACACATTTCAAGTAAGCTGCTTTTTTTCATATTGAATTTTTCACTTCCAATAGATTGCCGGGTGTCCTCTAAGACTGTTTTGAATGCGTCCATAGAATCTGGATTGGGGTTTTGGGTGAAATCATTGTAGGCAGTTTGCAGGCGTTGAACTTGAGCATCACGGCCTTTGTTTTTCCCAAAAAAGCTGCCTGTTTTACCTTTGGTTTTGAAGAAATCAAAAAATGAACCACGTTTGCCTGATTGAGCTCTCATTTGATCGTATTTTAATGCCAGGTTACTCCCCATCTTAGCTTGGAGAATGGCTGCTGTCACAACAATTTTTTCAGGGCCAGGAGCCATATCTTTGACAATCTCTGCAACGACAGGCATGAGTTGGTAACTGTCTATGAATTTTTGATCATCTCCAACAATGGATTGCATAAGCAGTCTTATATTCTCTCGGGAAGGCTCTATCAGGCAACTCTCTAAACAGTTAAGAACGCTGATGCCTTGAAGATTAAATCGGGGGCTTTCTGCTGGGTAACGCCCACCATGCTTGTCCATATAAGGCCCGCTTATTAGTTGGCGATGTTCTAGAGCTGCTGGGCGAAATAATTTAAACATTAGAGATTCAGACTGATATAAATCAGTCAACATTTTCGTGTAGGGAGAGATTTTAAAACGTTCGCCATTCGTCTCGGGCTCTCGTCCAATAGAATCGGTTTGCTTGAGCGCATCCGGATGCTTACTTATAATGGCAGCAGCAATGGCTGGGAAATTTTCTCTGACAGCACCGTGCAACAGGGTGTCTGTGTTGGTAGGATCACTACCAAAACTATGATCGTAGCCTTTGTTTTCAATAAGGCGCAACACCATGGTGTGAAAAACTTGCTTTTGTGCTTGTTCACAGGTGGTCAACATGCCAAAGGCATATGAAATGGCAGCCTCGCCTGTAGGATTTTTAGTTTTAGCATCGACGCCTTCGCTGAGGAGAAAGTTCATCATATCAAGCTGGCCGGCAGCGATGGCAACAAACAGCAAAGGTTGATTGAATTCAATATTCTCATCAGCAATGTTTTGAATGGTTAAGCCCTGTTCTATCAGATAGGCTTTCAGCGCCGCAGTATCACCGGATTTGACGTGTGTGGCAATGGTTTTTCTTTGCTGATAACTTAATAAAGACTCACTCACGGCTGTTGCGGTAGATGTGGGTACAGTTTGTTGCGGGGTTACGACATCAGTAGGGCTGTCTGATTCTATTTGAGCCTTGAAAGTTTCACTGGCAAGCTGCATGGGCTTTCGTCCAATAGAATCGGTTTGCTCGAGCGCATCCGGATGCTTACTTATAATGGCAGCAGCAATGGCTGGGAAATTTTCTCTGACAGCACCGTGCAACAGGGTGTCTGTGTTGGTAGGATCACTACCAAAACTATGATCGTAGCCTTTGTTTTCAATAAGGCGCAACACCATGGTGTGAAAAACTTGCTTTTGTGCTTGTTCACAGGTGGTCAACATGCCAAAGGCATATGAAATGGCAGCCTCGCCTGTAGGATTTTTAGTTTTAGCATCGACGCCTTCGCTGAGGAGAAAGTTCATCATATCAAGCTGGCCGGCAGCGATGGCAACAAACAGCAAAGGTTGATTGAATTCAATATTCTCATCAGCAATGTTTTGAATGGTTAAGCCCTGTTCTATCAGATAGGCTTTCAGCGCCGCAGTATCACCGGATTTGACGTGTGTGGCAATGGCTTTTTTTTGTGTTGTATCCAGCATGGAAGGCTCCGTGTGTTGGCTATGAGTTAGTTTAATTATAGAAGGTATTTTCTTAGATGGTGCCGTTATACATTAAATTGATGGTATTGCTGGTCAGTAAAATGGGTGATGTCACAAAGTCTCAGATGCTTAATTATGATAATCAATCCTCATGAGAGCTTCTGCGAAATTAAATTAAAGTTGATTTTAGTTCATATTGTAGA
>CAYGTQ010000080.1:0-6811 GCA_964352915.1 uncultured Legionellales bacterium | reverse complement strand
GCCTTTAGGAATGTCAGAGCCTTGCGGTGTTAAGGTGAATTTAAGTCCAGAAAGCTTTTTGGGATGATGCTGTTGGTGCTCTAGATCTTCTTCAATAAAATGAATTTGTTGACTAAGTTCAGATGAGTCATGCCATTTTGCTTGGAATGCATCCAACGACCAAAAATGTTCATTAAAAGAAGCGCTGTGTTTGCCACCATAAGCGAATAGTATTTGCTGTTTTTTTTTCTGTAATTTATCAAGTGTGATATGTCTAAACGTGTCATCAGGAGGTATCAGTTTTGAGCCGAATTGTTGCTGAATGATACTCAAACAGGCATCTCCCCTGGATTCAGTATCCATCACTGACTCACTAGCATGGTCAGGCTTAGCTTCTATGAAAATGACTTCATCAGGATATTCTTCTGTGAAACGCTTAATATCCGCCAATGCTTCACTCAATGGTATGCAGGCAAAACTATGAGCTAGGTAGTATTGACCATCTGCTTCAGAGTATGCGACTCGCAAATCAAGATGACGTATCCCATATTTAAGTTGATCGTAAATACTTTTTTCCTGAGTTAGCGTCCAGCGTTTAATAATGTTGCTAACAAAAGGGATGTATTGTGCAATTTTACCAGCTAATTTCAACCACTTAGAAGTAGCGGTCGTTTTGGAGAAGTCCAGCCTGTAAGCGCCACTGTCATGGGAACCGGGAACAATCAATTGATTGATAGGTTTTTTTCTTACACTATCAGGAAGCTCTGCCATCCAATTGGCATGGTACCCTTGGTACAAATCAACAGCTTGTTGTGGCTTTTCAAAAAAAGTTGCTAGCTTTTGTTGATGAAATTGTATACTGCGGCCCTCACTAAGCTCGTGTTGTGCTAAAGCCAGTAACTCATCTTGACCATCTGATATCAATTGCCTTATTTTTCCTCGGGAACTTAAAAAATCAAAACGTTCTTTTAATCTATCAAAGAATCCAGCCTTCTTGATATAAGGTATGCCGTGGCTATTTAAAAAAATCATATAGTTTTGAGGTTTGTCTTTTTGAGATAGTTCCGTTAAGCAACGCCACAATATCTGTATTTTGGTATTCATGATATGTATCTACGATGAGTGAACTTACAGTTAATTATAGACTATGAATGCCCGCTATTTTAATCCCATGCTTCATGCATGAAGTTAGATGTAGCTAAGGCAACCAATGTCCATGATTGTTGGTTCATCAACATCATAGTGTATTTAGAAAAACATACATATGCATAAGAGTTATTTTCAACCAATGAAACTTTGCATCAACTTTGATGTGCAAAATAGAGCTGATAGAAAATTTTTTGCACAAAATTAAAGGATAACCTTGATACACAAGTGATACTTAAAGTCTATTCAATTGTTGACATGCGGCTGATTAAGAATCAGTATCACTGAATACATTGGGTTGGGTATAAAGGTTCATTATGTTGGCTAAAAAGGCGTTTATAGTTTGTTTAATCATCATTTTATCCTATGCAGCCTATGTGTTGGTTGCTGAGCACAGTGAAGTCTTAAATCAAGGTGGAGAGCGCAACATAATCGCACCGCCAGTCTCTGCTTTACAAGCTCTGAGATTAGAGCCTCAAGAGGTAACACTTATTGAAAAGCTTTCAGGTCGAACCAAAGCTTACAAAATGGCAGAAATTCGACCTCAAGTAACAGGAATTGTCACTGAGCAGCTGTTCGAAGAAGGCAGCTTGGTAGAAGAAGGCCAGCAATTGTATCAAATCGATCCGTCATCTTATCAGGCGGTCTACAATCGATCTTTGGCTGATTTGCAAAAAGCAGAAGCGAATATGCAGTCGGTGCAAGCTAAAAGGAATCGCTACAAAGAATTGATGCAAAATGCTGCTGTCAGCAAGCA
Source organism: uncultured Legionellales bacterium (assembly GCA_964352915.1). Taxonomy (GTDB): domain Bacteria; phylum Pseudomonadota; class Gammaproteobacteria; order PIVX01; family PIVX01; genus CAYGTQ01. The sequence continues at coordinate 4,929 of CAYGTQ010000080.1, read as the reverse complement.
AGAATATGAAGATACAGAAGCTGATTTTTCTCAAGCGCAAGCTGATATAGCGATTACTAAATCTGAGGTTATGCGAGCTAAAATTAACCTTGATTATACCAACGTTTATGCACCAATATCCGGGCATATTGGCAAATCAAATGTGACCAAAGGTGCTTTAGTTACCTCAGGTCAAGTCGAACCTTTGGCCACCATTGTCCTTCTTGACCCTATCTATGTTGACTTGATGCAGTCCAGTGGTGATTTAATGCGGTTGCGTCAATACAACAAATACAATGGAAAGGTACCTGTTACCTTGTATGTAGGTGAAAATAAAGCCCCATATCAACATGAAGGCTCTTTGCAATTTCATGAAGTTACTGTGGAGGAAACTACAGGCTCTGTTCGATCGCGAGCTTTGTTTCCTAATCCAGATAATAGTTTACTGCCTGGCCTATTCGTTCGCGCCAAATTGACATTAAAGACACCCCAAGAAATTCTCATCCCACAATCAGCGGCCATACGTCAGTCTGATGGCAGCTTACTTGTGTGGGTAGTTGATCGCAGCAAACATGCACAATCTAGGCGTGTTTTAACTAAAGGTTCATTTAAAGGTGACTGGATTGTGGCAAGTGGGCTCAGCAAGGGTGACACTATAATCACCGAAGGGTTAATGGGGCTTCGACCTGGTGTTCCAATACAGCCAATTTTTTCAAAAGATGAATTAGTATCGCAACCTTCTGTTGGAAATAATGATCTTGGAGATCATTGAGCATGTCACACTTTTTTATTGACAGACCAGTATTTGCCTGGGTGATTGCGATTATGGTGATGCTTGGTGGGCTGATTGCAATTTGGAGATTGCCGATTGAGCAGTACCCAAACATTGCACCACCTGCTGTTTCTATACAGGCTATGTACCCTGGAGCATCTGCAAAAGTATTAGAAAATAGTGTAACACAAGTAATTGAGCAAAGCTTAAGTGGGATCGATCACATGCGCTATTTTTCTTCAAGTAGTGATTCTTCTGGCATAGTTAACATCATTGTAACTTTCGATCCAAAGGCTAACCCTGATATTGCTCAAGTTCAAGTACAAAACAAATTGCAATCAACTATATCGATGTTACCACAAGCAGTACAGCAACAAGGTGTTACAGTCACAAAAGCCAATTCTGCTTTTTTATTGGTGGTAGGTTTCTATTCTGAAGACAGCAGTGTTTCACAGCAAGAGCTGGGTGATATTTTAAATTCAACAGTTAAAGATGGTATAACTCGTGTGAACGGAGTGGGTAATGTGACGGTGTTTGGCAACTCACATGCCATGCGTATTTGGCTCAATCCAAGTAAACTTTTGAGTTACCGTTTAACTGCTATGGATGTGCGTCAAGCCATTCGTGAACAAAACACAGATGTTTCTGCTGGAGAGCTGGGTGGGCTTCCAGCCATTCAAGGGCAGCAAATTAACGCGACCATTACAGTACAGTCACGCCTGCAAACTGTAGAGGATTTTGAGAAAATTATTTTGCGGGTTAATACCGATGGTTCACAAATTCGATTACGTGATGTGGCTCGCATTGAAATTGGCTCTGAGAGCTACAGTCGTACCATACGCTACAAACGTAGACCTGCATCCGGCATTGCTGTTAGCTTAGCAGGGGGAGCCAATGCGCTTGACACTGCTGCAGCAGTTAAAGATAAGATCGCAAAATTGCAAAGATTCTTACCTGAAAGTGTTAAGATTATTTACCCTTACGACACAACTCCGTTCATAAAACTTTCCATTGAAGAGGTTGTGAAAACTTTGCTTGAAGCGATTTTTCTAGTGTTTTGCATTATGTACCTATTTCTTCAAAATTTTAGAACAACCTTGATTCCATGTATAGCCATACCGGTGGTGCTTCTTGGCACTTTTGGAGTATTGGCTGCGTTCGGATTTACCATCAACGTATTGACTATGTTTGCTATGGTTTTGGCTATTGGCCTGTTGGTGGATGATGCTATTGTGGTAGTTGAAAATGTTGAACGTATCATGAGTGAAGAAGGACTCTCGCCAAAAGAAGCAACCCGCAAAACCATGGGTCAGATAACAGGTGCGCTGATGGGTATAGCCTTGGTTCTTTCTGCAGTATTTGTGCCTATGGCATTTTTGAATGGCTCGGCTGGCATCATTTACCGTCAATTTTCTATCACCATTGCGTCAGCTATGACATTGTCGGTGCTTGTTGCTTTAACGCTTACCCCTCCGTTGTGTGCAAGTTTATTACAAAGCCCACACAGGCAATCTCAAGCTGTGAGGAGCGGATTTTTTGCTTGGTTTAACCAGGTGTTCAGCAAGCTCCGTGATTTATTTGTATCCATCGCAGGCTTTATCATCGATAAAGCCTCAGGATTCATTATGATTTATCTGGTTTTAATAGCCATTTTGGTGGCTTTATTTAATACACTGCCAAAATCATTTTTGCCAAATGAGGATCAAGGCATCATGTTTCTTATGGTCAATGCTCCAGAAGGCTCTACGGCTGAACGAACACTGAAGAGCGTTAAACAAGTTGAAGATCATTTTCTTAACCATGAAGAAAAATCTATTGAGCATCTGTTTACAGTAGTCGGCTTTAGTTTCGCTGGGCAAGCGCAGAATGTAGCCTTAGGTTTTGTCGGGCTAAAAGATTGGAGTCAGCGTAACCTTACCAAGGATTCTGTATTTGCTCTAGCCGGGCGTGCTATGGGTTCTTTTCAGACGATCAAAGATGCTATGGTGTTTGCTTTCTACCCACCACCCATTCAAGAATTAGGTAACGCATCAGGTTTTAATATGCATTTGGTGGATAGATTAGGGATGGGGCATGAAAAGCTTATGCAAGCTCGGAATCAGCTTTTAGGTTTAGCTGCTCAAAGTCCTAAATTATCCGGGGTTCGCCCTAATGGGTTGAGTGATGTACCCCAGTATAGGATTAATGTTGATCATGAAAAAGCGAGCGCACTTGGGCTGTCTATTGCCGATATTAACCAAACTTTGCGCACTGCTTGGGGCTCTGATTTTGTTAATGAATTTTCAGACAAGGGCCGCATAAAAAATGTTTATATTCAAGCAGACGCGCCTTACCGAATGATGCCTAAGGATCTTGAACAATGGTATGTACGTAATGATCAGGGAGAAATGGTTTCGTTCAATAGTTTTTCTTCTACTCAATGGAGTTATGGCTCTCCAAGGCTTGAACGATTTAATGGTATTGGCTCTGTCAATATTCAGGGAGCAGCAGCTCATGGGATCAGCACTTCTGAGGCTATGAGTGAGATGGAGGCTTTGGTTCGTCAATTACCCCAAGGTTTCGATGTTGAGTGGGTTGGCCTTTCTTACGAGGAATCTTTGGCTGGCTCGCAAGCATTTGCTCTCTATATATTTTCAGCATTGGTAGTCTTTTTATGTCTGGCGGCACTCTTTGAGAGTTGGTCAATACCATTCTCAGTAATGCTTGCCATCCCTTTAGGAATTATAGGAACTGTTGTTGCCGGCTTTCTATTTGGTTTGAGCAACGATGTGTATTTTCAAGTGGGATTATTAACGACGATGGGGTTGGCTGCAAAAAATGCAATTTTAATTGTAGAGTTTGCAAGAGATTTATATACGCAAGGCCATGATCTTAAGCAAGCAGCACTGCTTGCAGCCAAACAACGCTTTCGCCCAATTATTATGACTTCTATGGCTTTTATCTTTGGGGTTGCACCATTAGCAATGGCACGTGGCGCTGGTTCAGCAAGTCAAAATGCTATCGGTATTGGTGTGATGGGTGGAATGTTGGCAGCAACTTTTATTGCTATTTTTTTCGTGCCAATGTTTTACAATATCGTACAGAAATTTTCGTTTTCATCGAAGCCTACTGCACATAGTTGAGAGTATACCCATAGGTTACACAGAATTTTAACAACCCCCTGTATTATAATAGCTATTTTTCTTTTTTTTTGGATGACTACTTACAAGTAATCAATATAAACATTGTATTAATACATTTAATAATTTGATACAGTTGCAATTTCTCTACACTCTATGAGGCGCACTCTCAAGCATCCCCTCCAGGTGGCGTTGTTGAATAAAGTGAGTTCGGGCTAAGGAAAAGTTTAACGTATTGGAAAATAGGCTCTTTTATGATCTGATCGGGTTGCAAAACCAAATAATCAGAAAAAGGAGCCTTGTATATGGTAAAAAGGCTTAATAAAGTAAGATCGGCTTTGTTAAGTCGGGGCGGTAGTATCGTAAGGAGCCTGGATTATTAAGAATCGTAAAATAGACTTGATACCGGCCCCATTTGAAGTTAATCCAAGTTCTGAGTAGATGTATGAGCATCATGGCTCGAATCAAATCACAAGTAAAGAAATGGATTAACACCATCATGATACAACATGGAGGTGTCGTATGAAACATTATATAGGTATTGATATTAGTAAAAGCTGTTTAGATGTGAATTGGTTAGGTCAACCACAGAAAATCAGGAATGATTCAGTCCACATTCTCAGGGGTCCCCTTAATGAAAAAAAGAACAATAAGTAGTTGAAAAGATGAACTAATGAGATCATCATGCGCTTGTAAACCCCTTATAACATACATTAAAAGGAGCGCATGATGATGAAAGGATTAAATCATAATAGGGTTGAATTGTCCAAAGCAGTGAAGCATTTTCTTCCAGAAGGGCTCCATCATAAACAGTATCAATCCATCACTGCTGCTGTCACGGGTATTCTACAAAGTGGTTCACTTAGGTTGTCTGAGATAGGTAGAGGTCTGATCTTACCGCGTTTAAGTGGACATAAAATTGTGTAATCTCTCAAGCGCATTCAACCTCATCAGGTGTTCTGTAGTCAATAGCAGAATGCATTCTTTTGAGGTTATAGTAACCTTGAGAAAGCTGCTGTGCATCAGGCTTGTTATTATGATCCTGAATTGAATCCACAA
>CAYGTQ010000079.1:0-7576 GCA_964352915.1 uncultured Legionellales bacterium | reverse complement strand
ACACTGAATGCCTAATTTGCGGCAATACCAGCCAACGTACAAACTTTGATTGAGCAAGAACGTCAAAAAATAGATAAAGATATTAGGAAATTTAGATTTTACCCAGTAGCTGGTGTTAAGGTTTATTACAGTTTTTAAATAGATCTTTTAGGGTGGCATGTGAAAGAACCTTGCCGGGTTATTACGGTGCCACCTTTAAACGTAAATCTAAAGGGATGCAATACTTTTTCAATTGCGTTGTACACTAGGCTTTGGGCACCTTTTAGTAGTGAAAAGCTATGGACAGTGTGGCCGCCACCTACTACCTGCACTACAAACCTATCAATACGCCCGCATATTCCTTGGTGGTTGCACCATTGAGGTGTAACTTCTACTGACTCTCCCGGTGATATGGTTTGAGGTTGTATATCTGCGTAAAGTTGTCCTGCTTCTGTTACAGGTTTGATATGTATAGTATCTATTGAGCCAACTGGGTTGCAGATATAAACAGACGAACTAGGAGGAGGTGCCTGAACACTCATAGCTTGTGCACCAAAGGCAAATATTGCGAGTGCGAGTTTCCAGAACTTTATGGCATATACTGAAGAAGTAAAAAAGCATAAAAAAATTGGGCAAATAATCTTAAAGTATGTACGATACATAATTATCTTCTATTAAATACAATGACAAAAAAGTCTTACTGATAAGGCGCCATTAAAGTTACTAGACAGATTGCAAGTGGGAAAGCACTGACCAAATAACTTATCTAAGAAACCATCTAAGAATGGCATTCTACATGCTCAACAACCAGAGTACAACGGAATTTTGAATGGCAGCGTTAAAGGTTAGAATTTTATTTATACAGTTCGTCATCATTTTGTCAATTGAAAACAGTGCTTATGTAAGATTTATATTTGATTCCAAATGGTTCAAATGTATCGAGAGAGCAGGCTAGCGTACTTTAACTCAGACGGTTGTAAAAAACCTATCTGCTCTCTTGATGTTATTTTTTTCCGTACCACCAGAAGATAAGGCTCTGCCCAGCTGGGTGACCGTCAATGATTTGGCCTTATAAGCTGAGCCAACCATAGCTTTCAAAGTGGCTAATCTTTTTGCAGGCATGACATTTGATAAAGATTGCTCTACTATCCTCAAGTGGTGCATGTTTTCTTCCTTATGATTGTTATGATTTTTTGCAAGACCATTTGTTCATAGGGGCCATTCACCACAAGCTCTTTCTATATCAACTCTCTGCTTTTATTAGATTTATTGTACATTTATTTGGGGATTCCTCAGGCTACAAGATGGTCAAGAGTAACTAACATGCTGATATGAGTTAGTTTGTTTAGTCAGACCATGCAGTCTTTAGGGGGAGCGTTTAGGTTCGAAAAGTTCTTGTGCAAGGTAGTGCGAGAAGAGTCAAAAGAGTCATCATCCATACCAAATAAGAGATAGACAGTTGTGGAGTGGCGATGATATGTGGTGCTACAGTGGTATGCAGCAGTGCGGCTACAAGAAATGCGGTATTGTAGCTGATGGCAATGCCTGTATTACGTATCTGAGTTGGGAATAATTCAGTAAGCATTACTGGATAGCAGGCAGCTAGTGAGGCAAGCAACAATTGGTATAAGGCCACAAATATTAGTAAGTGTGGCAAGGATTGTGGGAGCAGCCATGAGCTAGGGCACAGTAGCATGATGCCAGAGAGTACCAGAGCGGTGATGCCCATGATGTTGCTTCTTGAGAAGCGGTCATATAGAGCGCTTAAACTCGGTAAAACCAGTATAAGGCAGATGTATCCGAAGGTCATGGCACCATAAATGGTAGGGCCATCCAGTGCTGGTTGGTTTCGCAGGTAGTTAGGTAGAAGCAGGTAAGCTATGATCATGCATGCACCGAAAAATGTCAGCAGAAATCCTTGAATGATCTGCATAGGATAATATTTGACTAAAGTTGTGACAGGAGAGGTATTTTGTGGTTTGACTAAGGCATTAAATGCAGGTGTTTCTATGGCATGTTTTCGATAGTGATAACCTACAATTCCGAGGACACCACCAAGCAAAAATGGCAAACGCCAGGCCCAAGCGATAATTTCCTGCTCGGAGAAATGATAGGTCAGAAGGTAAATGATTAAGCTACCGAAAATTGAGCCGACGGTTGCACTGGTAATCAGTATGCCGCAATACATACCTTTTTGATTGTTGTTAGCGTGCTCTGCTAAGTACGTAATGGCGCTTGGCAATTCAGCACCTTGTGATAATCCTTGCAGTATTCTGAGCCCTAGCAGCATGATAGGTGCAGCAATACCTATCGAGCTGTAGCTCGGCAGGAACCCGATGCAGAGGGTCGCCATGGCCATAACCAGTATGGCGGAGGTAAAGGATTTTTTTCTGCCAAAACGATCGCCAATGATGCCAAAAAATACGCCACCGATAGGCCGGACCAGGTATGCTGTAGCAAAAACCCCTAAAGTTTTAACAAAACTTATGAGTGAATCATTATCAGGAAAGAAGATCTGACTGAGATAACTTGCAAGCAATGCGTATAATACAAAATCATAATATTCAATGGCTGAGCCAAGGCTTGCCAGCCAAGCTGCACGATTTTTTTTAATTTGGCTGCCGTGCTCATTTTCTGAATGCTGCCATTTAGCAGCTAATGATGGGCTCATCACAATCGTTAGCTCTCTGTTGCTATGAAATCCTAAACATACTATGTAATTGGAGTTGTAAAGTAAACCATGAATACGCAAAGCAACGTCAAAAAAACACCAAATTGTCAGTTATAAATACATACCTAGAGCATTGGTTGTAAATGACTGCTTAGATGTCTTTATCTTTAATTATAATTTAAATAAACTGTGTTGATTCAGTACATTTACTGTGAGATCTCTATGCTATAGAATGTCATAGAGAAGTGTGTGAATTCTGTATTTGATATAAGCATCAGTTGCTCAACTGGGTCGTGATTCTAGGCAGTGAAGTAAGAAAGGATTTATTGCCAGTGAGGTTCAAGCAATCTGATATTAAGTATTAGGTAGATAACGACAAAACAAGCATAACTTTAGATGCTGGCTAGATGAATAGAAAGGTAATATATCCATGGAAAAGAAAGTTACAGTGGCGGTTGTTTTTGGCGGGCCTTCTTATGAACATGATGTGAGTATTTTAAGTGGCTTACAAGCTGCTGAAGCACTAGATCCTTTACGCTATGACATCATGCCAATTTATATCAGTAAATCTGGTGAATGGCTAACAGGAAGTGCTTTACTTGCTCGAGATTTTTATCCGCTTGATGGTCGTAAGGATCGAGATCTTATACCAATAACACCTCTACATTCTGATTATGAAAGTGTAGGGCGTTGCTGCTTTCAATCTAAAAATCAATATGGGTTGCTACGACAGCACAAATATTTTTATGCAGACATAGTTTTCCCAATTTTACATGGGGATATCGGTGAAAATGGTGCTGTGCAAGGATTATTTGAAGTATTAGGTTTTCCGTATGTAGGTTGCCGTGTTTTAGCTTCTGCTATATCTATGAGCAAGAGTACTACTAAACAGATATGCCATAGCTTGGGTATTCCAACTGTACCGGGTCAAGTGATTTCATTGCATTACCATAATGATTTAACACTTGAAAGATTAAAGCAAAAATTTGATGGAGAAGGGTTCCCTTATTGTGTTAAACCGAATCATTTAGGCAGCAGTGTTGGTGTTTATAGAGCCAATAATTGGCAGGAGTTAAGCGATAAGCTTTATGTTGTTGCACAACTTGACACACAGGCCATCGTTGAATCATTTATTCCCAACCTTGTAGAGTATAATATTTCTGTAACCCATGTATTTGGAGAAATACAAGTTTCTGCCATTGAGCGTCCACTTCGTGTAGAAAATATATTAGCTTTTAAAGATAAATATTTATCTGAAGATATGTCATCAAAGCTTTATCATAATAAACAAACAGCTTTATTCACAGATAATCGAGTCTTTCATCCACCAGAGCTGAATATAGAGCAAAGGCAATCTATCTGTGACTGGGCAAGGATGTTTTTTTCAAAGATAAATGGCTTGGGCGTTTGCCGTATAGATTTTTTATCAAATGAGCAAACTGGGGAACTATGGTTTAATGAAATTAATCCTATACCTGGATCGCTGGCGTTTTATTTATGGGAAGCAGCTAACCCACCAGTTTCTTTTTCTGAATTACTATCGGGTATGATTCAAGAAGGTATGCAAACTTATTTAACTCGTAGGCGTCAAATAGATTTGAGCCTAACACAAACTAATATTTTTCATTAACCAGTTAGGTTGTTAATTTATGGCAGCTAAAGTTGAACGATACTTATGCTCTGACAACACTTATATGCAGATAGAAAGTTATCGGCCAGCGGAAGCGAGATTTTCTGTTCGATTGGTATGGCTGCATGGATGGGCTCAGAGCCGTCAAGTGTTTTACCCTGTAAGTAGCTTTTTTAAACAACATTGCGAGAATCACTTGATTGACTTTCCTGGATTTGGTGGGACACCAACACCGGAGAGAACATGGGGGACGATAGACTATGCGCAGCATCTTGCTGACTGGTTGCAGAAACAACCTTCTATGCCAACTATCATATTGGGACACTCTTTCGGCGGGCGTGTTGCAATTCAAATGGCCAGTCGGCATGTGAAACTGGTTGATGGCATTGTTTTAATAGCTACACCTGGTCTTCGCCAAGCCCCTTGTGGTTGGCTTAGAGTTAAAATAAAATATTATAAGTATTTGGCAAGGATAATTATGTTGGTTGACAAAATTTTTAAAAAGAATTTTCTTGAAAAAGTCAAACAATATATGGGGAGCGATGATTATCGCTCAGCAGGACCGATGCGTGACATTTTAGTTAAGACTATCAATGAAGATATTCGAGATATTATTAAAAAAATTTGCCAGCCCACACTTCTCTTATATGGTGATTCTGATACAGAAACCCCTGTTTCTGTGGGGCAGGGATTACACCAAAATATTGTGCCATCGGATTTAGTTATTTTCCCCCATCAAGATCATTGGTCTATTCTGAAAGAGGGGCATCAGCAGGTTATCTCATATGTTAAAAAATTTTTAGAAGAATACTATGTTGCCAAATAAATTATCTTACATAATACAAAACAAAGAGTGGTTAGTAGCATCGGCATTTTTTTTCTTTTCTTTTGTACGCCTTAGAAGTTATCTTCATTACTTTCAGCAAGAAGAGTATGATGCCATACGATTTGTTCGTTGGCTGTATAATACAAGATCTTGGGATCGCAAACTGACTTTTGCACTAACTCTATATTCTGGTTTGATTTATTTTTTCTTAAATTCTTACAGTGATATAGTAATCATAATGTTATTAGGTATTTCCATTTCCTATGAAAAAAATCCTACGAAGCTGGCTAAGAAGTCTTTGATTTGGACGATGCGGTCAAAAAGAATTATTTTGGTTGCAATTTCAATGACCCTGATTTTATTCTTTTTTTTGTATATAAAATTGTTGGGGAAATCATTTTATACCATAATTTATTTGTTAATTCTGGTTCAGAGTCTGCCATTGATATTATGCTTGGCTAATATGGTTCTTTTCCCTTTGGAATGGTGCATTCAGCTATTTTATCTTAATAAAGCTTTAAAAAATCTAAAACGCGTGCATCCTACTGTCATTGCAATTACTGGTTCGTACGGAAAAACTAGTACCAAGCACATACTAGGACATGTGCTATCTCAGCATGCTCCAACTTTAATCACTCCAGGAAGTGTGAATACATTGATGGGCATTTGTCGGGTAATTATCAAGTCTTTGACGTCTGAGCATAGATATTTCATTGTCGAGATGGGAGCATACTACCCACAATCTATTGCTAAACTATGTCGAAGGTTGCGACCTCACTATGGGATTATCACGACCATAGGTATTGCACATTTAGAGAGATTTAAGAGTAGAGAAGCTATATTACATGCAAAATTTGAGTTAGCAGAGGCAGTGGCTGCTCATGGTGGTGTGACTGTTGTTAATACTGATCCTATTTTCGATCATAATTTATTAAAACAAATAAGAGCAAATAAGCATTATATTGGTTATTCACAGAAAGGTACTTGTGGGCATGATTCTTATCGATTATTGCAGGCAGAAGTTGTTTCATCTGGTTTGAAGTTGGTACTGGAAGAAGATGGTATGGTACAGGAGCCGTTGTATGTAGGCCTGTATGGCTTGCAGCAAGCGATGAATGTGATGGCAGTGTATGTGATGACTGCAAGACTTAATGTGCCGAAGCCTGTGGTGAGAGCTGCGTTAAGTACAGTACCACAAATCTCACATAGATTGATGGTCACCCAGATTCCTCGTGGACCTGTGATCATTGATGATGCTTATAATTCAAATCCAGAGGGCTTTGATGCTGCGCTTGAAGTACTGCAGCAATTTGCTCATGATGGGCAACGTATTTTAGTTACGCCTGGGTTGGTGGAGCTGGGTGATGAGCATGCTGAGCTGCATTTTCAGCTAGGGCAAAGAGTATCTGTGTTAGTTAGTATTGTTTTGGTCATACAAAGTGAGCGTATCCCAACATTTTTGGATGGATTATTCAGCACTAACAACCTATTACCAGAACAAGTGGTGTGTTGTCATAATTTTAGTGATGCAAAAAATTGGGTCAATCAACATGCTGGACCAGGTGATGCAGTTTTATACGCTAATGATTTACCCGATCTATATGAATCTCCTTTGCGATTCTAGGTATCATATTCTACTTGCTATCAAGTATTGGGACTACTGAAGAAAAGCCAAAGGCTCCTGGAAGCTCGAGATTTTGGCTAGTAATGCTCCCGTTCCTAGAAATGGATAGACGTATTACTTTATTAACAAAATTGACATAGCGAATCTGAGGATTTTTTCCAGACTTAATTACAACAAAATCAAAACTGAAAATTAATCCTAATGTAGTTTCTCCTATAAATTTGGTGATTGTGAATGCTTTATCATTCTGGCTTGATTCTTCTACAAGTTTTAGATCATCGGTTTTATATTTTCCAACATAAATCTGATAAGGGACTTTTCTAGGATTATATATTTCTAATTTGACCCATGGTTGTTCTGGTGCAACTTGGACTGCCGAATCGCAAAAACATGCGAGAACATAATTTGTCAGAAGCAAACTATAAGACAAAAAAAGCACGACTCTATTCATCATAAAAAAATCCTATTACCCAGTCCCTATTATACGTGAGTTCGGTATAGGGAAAAGGTTAATATATTGAAAAATAGGCTCATTTATGATCTGGTCGGGTTGCAAAACTCAATAATGAGAACATGAGCCTATTCATGTACAGCCGCATTAATCTATTTCTTTACTTGTCATTTAATTCGAGGCTTTATCCTCATGCATCTGTTCAGAATTTGGATTAACTTCTAAAGGGATGGGTATCAGGTCTGTCCAACGGTTCTTTCAACCTAGATTAATCACGATACTACCAATCCAGCTTAACGAAGTTGATCATACTCCATCAAACATTTCTACAACATACAATATTAATAGAAACTTTTTGCGTTGTCGATGATTTTTGTCAATCATTCATGCCGGAA
>CAYGTQ010000078.1:0-7583 GCA_964352915.1 uncultured Legionellales bacterium | reverse complement strand
AAAACTATTCTGGAGAATGCCGATGGGCTTTTCAAGTCTGTCTGATTAATAAACATATCCCTTAAAAACCCAAGCAATTTACAGCACTATACGGACTTGCTCCTACAGAACACCTGATGAGGTTGAATGCGCTTGAGAGATTACACAATTTTATGTCCACTTAAACGCGGTAAGATCAAAGTTCAATTTGCCCTCGGTTGTTTGCTAATGTGCTACACTAAAAATCATATAATCTCAATTTTAGGATAAACAGGCCATGATGCTTGAACAACCAAATGCGCAAGGTATATGTGAGGAAATTATAAGTGAACTGGAAATACTAAAAACGCAAGGCGACCTGGAGGCTGTCACAAACCTTTTAGCTCGATACGCCGACCAGCTAGGATACACTATGGCACTGAAAACTCCAGCACCTCCACCACCTCCACCAGCACCTCCAGCACCTCGAGTACCTCCACCTAAACCTGGAACAGGCAGCATGGGAAGCTTGGCAGCACAGCTGGCAGCTGCTGCAGCAGAGAGGGAATCAAGAATAGCAGGCACAGAAAGCGATCCCAAGCTTTCACCTGTGCGCAAACAAGAGAGTGATGCCTCTCCCCCCTCTCCCCCTAAGCCCAAATCTTTGCATGGTGCAGCAGACGCTGCACTAATGATTGATATCACTAAATCTAAAGTTAAAACAGGCGCCAACCCATCTCAAGTTATTGAATTTCGTAGAGCGATAATGGGGTTAGAACGATTAGTTAATGAGTATCAGGAATTACCGCCAAGCTTTAAAAGGATTACTGACAGCCCCAAGAGAGACGCTATTTCAAGCACAATTGAAACAATAAAAAAGGATTATGCCGAACAATTATCTGATGAACATGGACAGAAAGCAACTGAACTTAATGAAAAGCTGGTAGAGTTAGGTTTTGATTCATTATTAGCACCTTCATTGGGCGTAGGACTTACGCGTTGACGGGTATATACCCAATGCATTTCAAGATGCAGGATGTAGTACTTGAAAGTTATCAGTGATTCTAGATGTAAAAGTGTCATTACCAAGGGAAACTGTCGGTATAATTACCGACAGTTTCCCTTGGTAATGACACTAATACAAGAGTTTCGGCTTCGAGCCAGACTGACAGCTTCTGATTTAAATTCTTCTGTGTATGCATTTGCTTTGTTGGGCATTTAATGTTCTCCTTATCGTGAAACAGTTTAACATTTTCCTGTCCAATAAACTGAGGAGGATCACCGCTGGTCTGTAGGCTAAGCAGGACAGGATGTTAAGCTTGCCAATTGTGGCAAAAGCTTTCCATGGCCCGCTAATATAGATGATGGATTGTTACTTAAAGGACGCCCAGTAAAATTAGTTACAAAGCCTCCGGCTTCTTGTAATAACAACGATGCTGGATGCATGCTCCATACTTTTTCAGAGCAACTAAAAAATCCATGACAATGTCCCACTGCAACTTCTGTCATGCCCAACATACAAGAACCATACTGACGGATCGATGTACCTTGAGCTGCTAAATGATGTTGGATATGCAATGTTTCTGCCAAAATCTGATCTTTTTGTCGATCACAATCTGTGATAATCAAGGCTTGTTTTAAAGAGGGTGCAAAATTGGGGAGTCTGAGGCGTTGCTCATTGCATTGTGCTCCTTGGCCTTTTGAAGCAACCAACAGCCTATCTTGAAAAGGTGTGTAAATCACGGCATGCTGTAAAAGACTTTGGTACTGCACGCTGACCCCTAAGGCAAAATGCGGCGAGCCGTACAATAAATTTTGGCTGCCATCGATAGGTAAAATATGCCATGTTACAGGTGATTCTTTAGGCATGACTTTAAGTTGATTAATAATTTGATGTTCTGGAAAGATGCTCTGGATGGTTTGCTTGATTTGCTCGAAGACCTCCTGGTTTAACATGTCGGCAAAATCCTGCATTTGGCGCATGACATGTGAGGCTTGTGCTAATGTTTTTTGTTGGCGAAAAATTTGTTTGGCAGCAGCGCGGACAGCGGTGTTGGCGATATGGACAACTCCTTGCATGGGAAAACCTTATTGTTATAAAACACTTCTCACAAAGGTTGTGATGGCGTATAATGAGCAAGGATAGACCATATCACACATTGACCGATGACTGCAAACGCTTCCCATACTTCTTTAGATCATATTCGAGTGGTATTACTTTATACTTCTCATCCAGGCAATATTGGTGCTACTTGCCGCGCTATGGCAACCATGGGTTTGACAGAGCTGTATCTTGTGGCACCAAAAAAATACCCCCATCCAGCGGTGAGTGAAATGTCAGCTGGTGCTGAAAGCCTAGTGATCCCGAAGGTGGTACCTGATATAGAATCGGCCATTGGCGATTGTCATTTGGTGCTTGGTACCAGCGCCAGGCTCCGTTATATGCCAGTTTCTATGCTTTCCGCCAGGCAAGCGGGAGAAATCTGTATTGAGAGAGCACACAGCCATCAAGTGGCTATCATGTTTGGGCCTGAGCGTACCGGTATGCTCAGTGAGTGGTTTCAGTATTGCCACTATCATGTATTTATTGATGGTAACCCTTTGTATCAATCGCTCAATCTAGCTTCAGCTGTTCAAATTTTATGTTATGAACTTCGTCAAGCCATGTTGCAGGGGAGAGATTTAGATAAGCCTCCGTTGGAGTATGCAAGCATGGAGCAAACACAAGGATTTTACCGGCATCTGGAACGTTTGCTGCTTAAAATACGCTTTCTCAATCCTGATAATCCTAGGCAATTGTTACCACGCTTGATGCGGCTGTTTAACCGTGTGCAACTTGAGACCATGGAGATTAATATATTGCGAGGGATTTTGGCCAGCATTGAAAAGCGTATGCTATCATCTTGTAAGCAGATATCGGTGCGTGAACATGAATAAACCTCAATTACCCATTTATCTTGATTATATGGCGACAACGCCTCAGGCACCTGAAGCGCTTGAGGCTATGCTTCCTTATTTGAGGCAGCCTGAGCTCAGCGGTAATGCTTCTTCTCTGCATGCATATGGTCAGATTGCCAAGCAAGCTGTGTTGAAAGCCAGCACACAAGCCGCTTTTGCTATTCAAGCCAATCCAGAGGACATTGTATGGACTTCAGGTGCGACAGAATCGAATAACTTAGCTCTAAAAGGTGCCGCTTTTTTTTACCAAAGCCAAGGCAAACATATCATTTCTTCAGAAACTGAGCACAAATCAGTGTTATCTGCGCTCGAATATCTGCAGCATCATGGCTTTGATGTGACCTTGTTGAAGCCTCAGCCTTCAGGCTTGATTTCAGTTGATCAGATCCAACAAGCGATCCGCTCAGATACTATTTTAATATCCATCATGCATGTCAATAACGAAATTGGCGTGATCCAACCTATTGCTGAGATCGGAGCATTGACTCGCCAAAAGGGTATTTTGCTGCACGTGGATGCAGCGCAAAGCCCAGGAAAGACACCTATATATTGCCAGGATTGGCAAGTGGACTTGTTGTCATTGTCAGGCCACAAACTCTATGGCCCCAAAGGGGTAGGCATATTGTATGTGCCTAATCGACCTAAAGTGCGTTTGCAGTCTCAAATCCAAGGTGGAGGCCAACAGAAAGGTATTCGCTCAGGCACATTGCCAATAGCTTTGATTGTTGGTATGGGTGAGGCACTGGCATTGGCCTGCGAACGCTTGGATAAAGATACCGTTCATGCTCAAAGACTT
The DNA here is from genome assembly GCA_964352915.1 of uncultured Legionellales bacterium. Classification (GTDB taxonomy): domain Bacteria; phylum Pseudomonadota; class Gammaproteobacteria; order PIVX01; family PIVX01; genus CAYGTQ01. Next base: position 3,871 of record CAYGTQ010000078.1, on the reverse strand, counting down.
TTTGATAAACTTTGCCAGCAGACGATGATTTTAGGTGATATCATCCTCAATGGTAATCAGCACAGTCGAGTGCCTCATAATTTCAATATCAGTGTGCCAGGTGTTGAAGGAGAATCATTGCAGTTTGCATTAAGAGATTTTGCATTATCGACTGCATCAGCTTGTACCACAGCCACTATTGAGCCTTCACATGTCTTGCGTTCGATTGGTTTGAGTGATGAGTTGGCTCACAGCTCTTTAAGGCTCTCTACAGGGCGCTTGACCACAAAGGCTGAGATAGATAAGTTTTCAACAGTGTTTAATGAGCAAGTGACCAGGCTTCGGCAACTGTCGGGTTATACCAGAGGTGAGCTATGCTAGTGCCCAATGAAAAAATAGCTTCTTATTTTGACAACGCAACACTTCTAAGTCATGCCAAGATGCATGAGGGTGATTTTCAGATTGGGCAAATCGGTGATGTGGCTCAAGGCAATATGGTAAAGATGGCATTGATACTCGATGCAAAAGGCTTTGTAGCTCAAGCATACTTTCAGGCGTATGGTTGCCCTTTTACTTTAGCATCGTGCGCTATTTTGGTGGAAGTGATACGAAATAAAGAGTTGGCAGAACTCTCTAACTATGACCCAGCTTGGATTATAGAGGCATTGGATCTGCCAGAGCAAAAATACCATTGTGCCATTCGAGCTCATGAGGCTCTGGGCTTGGCCGTGAGAGCCAAAGCGCTTTGTGCATGATACAATGAGTTGTGAGGCTCGCATTTTATAGAGGTTATTAATAATGAGTAATTCTGAACTTAAAGAAGGCATTACATTGAGTGAAGTAGCCAAAGCTCATGTAAAAACCTACCTTGCTGAGAACCCTGAAAGCTTGGGGCTTCGTATTTCCATTAAGAAAACAGGGTGCTCGGGTTATGCTTATGCTGTTGATTTAGCTAAAGAAATTAAAGATTCAGATCATGTTTTTGAATTCAGAGATTTTTTTCTGTACATCGATGACAAGAGCTATCCTTTTGTGAAAGGTATGCAAGTAGATTATGTTAAAGATGGCTTCAACAAAAAATTTATGTTCTTAAATCCCAATGAGAGTGGCAGCTGTGGTTGTGGTGAAAGCTTCACAATTTGATGGTTGGCTGGGTGCCATCGATAGGGTGGATTGTCGCTAAGGCTCTTATTTTCATAATTGAAAAAAGACTTAATAAACTGCACATCAAGCATGCGCTTGCCATAGAAGTAGCCTGACTGCAGGTTGACATCGAAATCAAGGTGCTGACGGTTAATCCACCAGCCATTTGAAATGCACCAAAAAGAGCGGCAGCCATGCCTGCTATATGTGAAAAAGATCGAAATGCACCAGCAAATGAATTTGGCAATATCATTGAGCAGCCAAAAGTGAGCAGCATAGCGGGTGCCATTGTCGTCCACATATTCAAGAGTTCTAAATAGCAAAAGCATCCCATGAGCACGCTTGATAAGCACAAGAGACTTATACCTGTGTACATCATTTGATTGATGCCATAGCGTTTGACCAGAAGACTATTGACGATAGAGCCTAAGCCAAAAACATAGCCTGTGAGCATATAAATGATGCCACATTGTATGGGGTTGAGCTTCAGTGTTTCTTGCAAAATGACTGATCCGGCGGTGAGCCAGGCAAGAATGGCGCCATAGCAAAGCCCGCAGCATAAGCTGTAGTAAACAAATGTAGGGCTTGATATGAGCTGAGAGACGTTTGTTTGAATGCTTTTGAGCTTGAAATTATTCTTGGAGATGTTTTTATTGGTTTCTGGAAAAAAGACGTAGGTTATGCAGGTGAATAACAACATGCATAAAAACAAGTATAAAAAAATCGCACGCCAGCCAAAGTAAGCATAGATCATGCCTCCTAAAATAGGGCCATGCGAGAGGAACAACACACTGATAAAAGAGCTGTACGATCCATATTTTGCAAGTTCATAATCATTGAACAAGTCACGCAAGATAGGACGGATTAATGCAGCAGCAGCGCCAATACCTATCGCTTGCAAAAAGCGTCCTACCAAAAGAACATTGGTGTTGGGTGCCATTGCGCAAATTAAGCTTGCACAAGTGCCGATGACAAGTCCAAAGATCAGAAGTTTGCGTCTGCCAAAAATATCAGACAGAGGACCATAAATAAGTTGAGCAATGCTGCCACCGAGCATAAACACAGCAATCGTCAATTGTAGAGAGGAGATAGGGGCATGTAGACTCTGGGCCATGGGAAGTAATGCTGGTAGGTAAATATCGGTACTGGTATGGTAGGTAGCCGATAAAAAGATGATTAATAAAAATAGCCACATAGGTTACAGGGAATTTTTTTACAATACGGTTTAGTATGCGTGTGTTGCGTAAGTATAGCTATTTTTATGGGCTGCTGATGGTTTAAATCTCAAATTAAGGCCGCGTTGCGGCAAGATGGACGTTGGCTCTTAGACGGTTGATAGCTATGTACAGCAGAATATTTTAAGCAATGCTTGGAGCTGGCTCTAAAAGTGTATATAATAGTGCCAGATGTTGTTAATTTTAAGGAAATTACCGTTATGAATGAGCGCACTTTGTCAATTATTAAACCAGATGCTGTTGCCAAATCCGTCATTGGTCAGATTTATGATCGTATTGAGCGGGCTGGATTACGTATTGTAGCGGCTAAAATGATCCACTTGACCCCTGAAAAAGCTGGCGAGTTCTATGCTGTGCATCAAGAGCGCCCATTTTTTGATGATTTGGTAGGCTTTATGAGTTCAGGACCTATTATGGTTCAGGCTCTGGAAGGTGATGGCGCTGTTAAGCGTTATCGTGATCTTATGGGTGCAACCGATCCCAAGCAGGCGGAACCTGGCACACTGAGAGCTGATTTTGCTGATAATATTGATGCTAATGCTGTGCATGGTTCAGATGCCATTGAGACAGCTTTACAGGAAATTGCTTTTTTTTTCAGTACCGATGAATTGGTTAACTAGTGAAATTGATTGCTAATGATGAACAATGTACAAAGTGACGGGCCTGTTAATCTTTTAGATTATGATCCGGCACGTCTGGGAGAATTGTTTGAAGCTTGGGGTGAAAAACCTTATAGAGCTCGGCAAATATTGCGCTGGATACACCAATATGGCAATGCTGATTTTGGTGGGATGACCAATTTATCGAAATCGCTTCGAGAAAAATTGGCCCTGCATGCAGTCATCGTTCCACCCAAACTGGTGCATCGAAATATTTCAGAAGATGGTACTTGTAAGTGGGTGCTGGCGGTTACAGGTGGTAGCTGTATTGAGATGGTTTATATCCCTGAAGGGGAGCGTGGCACCTTGTGTGTGTCATCTCAAGTAGGGTGTGCATTGAATTGCAGTTTTTGCTTTACGGCACGTCAAGGGTTTCAGAAAAATCTAACTCTGGCAGAAATCATTGGCCAAATATGGCTAGCCGTACGAGAACTGAGCAGTGATACCTACATCAACAGTGGTTCGAAGGTGACCAATGTGGTGTTTATGGGGATGGGAGAGCCTTTGCTTAACCTTGATGCTGTGATTGCTGGTGCTAATTTAATGATGGCTGATGACGGCTATGGGCTGTCCAAATATCGTGTAACAGTCAGTACTTCGGGCTTGGTTCCGCAAATGAGGCAATTGGCTGTAGCCAGTGATGTGGCATTGGCTGTGTCATTGCATGCCCCCAACAATATCTTGCGCAACCAGTTGGTTCCTTTGAATAAAAAGTACCCACTTGAAATGTTGATGTCTGCATGTCGTCGTTATTTTCCTGAGGACAGTAAGCGCAAAGTGACCATGGAGTATGTTATGCTCCAAGAGGTGAATGATAGCGATAAAGAGGCAAAGCAGTTGGTGAATATTTTGCAA
>CAYGTQ010000077.1:0-7648 GCA_964352915.1 uncultured Legionellales bacterium | reverse complement strand
GCCACTAACTCCTGCCTCTGTGATTCATCAAGTTTTTCCTCAGAGCCACCGTTGGCTGTCGATAACTTCTTCTCGGAAAAGTAATCATCCACATGACGGCGTATCGTCTCATCGTCCAATAAGAGCATTTCCGCAATATGACTGTAGCTGTAGCCCTCAGCATAGGCCAGTACTGCCTTAATACGATCACGTATCCGACCATCTCTTTCAAGCCTATGCCGGGCTTTAAGCTCTGCTTTATCTGATGCGCTTAGATTTAATATCATTCGCCCATTTGATCATAAATCACACTTCACCGCAAACCTTTTTTCGCGCCTTCATTCAAGAAGGGTAAAGAAGGCTTTTTAGCGTCATATCTATGTCCTCTAATTCTACCAATATAATCCCAGTGATTGTTAAGCACTGCCATAAACCAAGATACACCAAACCCTATACCGCAGGATAATCATCATGAAGCCTGTCATTGGACAAAAACCTATCTGCTCTCTTGATGTTATTTTTTTCCGTAACACCAAGATAGGGCTCTGCCCATAAAATGAGATGAACAAGTGTGCCTATAGGGCGTTATCAACTGCCCTAAGGAGCATTAATACCTGTAATGCAATGGAAAACTCTTGAAGTCAGCATCATTTATATCGAGAGCTGAAAGCTTATGATGGTTTAATTATGGCTACAGTCATTATCGTATTTATTTTCAACAGGTGAATTTGCGCATGGCAAATTCTATGTCAACCGTATAGAAAGCCTATGGATTTTGCCAAAAGGCGTCTTGCTAAATTTAACAGCTTAACTGACAATAAGTTATTTTTACGTCTAAAAGAGTGTGAATTTAGATTTAATCACAGACAGCACAATGACTTACTTTCTGCTGTGCAGAAAACTTGTAAATCTTAAATCTGATAGTCTAGACCCTTAAAATGTTATAATCTACCTAGCTTATATTATGGAGTTTTGTTCAATGGATAATATTACCCACAGTTTGGTTGGAGTCTGGATATCCCAAGGTAGCTGTGAGTATATCAAAGGAGATAAAATAGTACAGCGTAACCTCTGGGCGGCAGCATTGATTGGAAGTAACATTGCCGATCTGGATTTATTCCTAACTAATTTAACACCTGCTCCTTTAGGTTATCTTTTACATCATCGTGGTTTTACCCATACCTTATTAGCATTACCATTACAGGTTATATTGATCACTGGTATTTTATGGCTTTGGTGTCGATGGAAAAGTCATGTCATTACAACTGTACAGTGGTGTCAAATTTCTTTAGTTGCTTTCTTGGGGGCATTACTGCATTTAGCAATGGATGCGCTAAATGTTTATGGCATACATCCAGCATCACCATGGCATAATAAATGGTACTATGGGGATACTCTATTTATTGTTGAGCCCTGGTTATGGGGTGCTTTAATCCCCTTGATGGTCATAACAACTACGCATAAATGGGTTAAATGGTTACTAATAGCTTTAATCTCTTTAATCCCAACGCTTGCTTATCAAGCGCATTGGTTGCATTTATATTCATTGCTTAGTACATATCTTATATTTTTTATTAGCTTAGCCATAGGTTATCTTACGTCGCCCAAAACTCGTTTATGGCTTACAGGCACACTACTGATTTCAATAGTTACTGCTTTCTATTGCTGTGGGCAACATGCTAAATATATAACAAGCCAAGTGATTAAAACCACACAATCTCGTCTTTTATCGATCGCAGCTTCTCCACTGCCAGGCAACCCTTTGTGCTGGCAACTTTGGTCAGTAGAAATGCAATGGGATACATATATAAGCCGTTATCTGATCTTAAGCTTATTACCTAAATACTTTCCTGTGAATCTATGCCCCAGTCAATTTTCTAACTTAAAGTTAAATTTAATACCTCCCATTTTCTCGAGAGACTCTCAATTTTTATGGTTGGGGCAGCATCAATTTTCGCTAAATAAATTACAAACATTAAGCCAAACTAATTGTTATTTTAACTATTGGCTCAGCTTCGCTCGTATCATACATCTACAAAATGGTAAAGCCAACGATTTACGCTTTGCCCGTAGGGAGCCGAATTTTACAACCCTTGATCTAAATAACACTTATAAAGGATGCCCGAAAAATGCTCCTCATTGGGGTCCCGTTAGAAAAGATTTAGGCATTTATCAAATAGAAAAGTAATTGATTATCAGGTGTATTTTAAAATAAGAAGCCCCTATGAAGGGGCTTCTCAGAGAATACTGAAATAGTTAATCTCTATTACCTGCAAAAGCAGACAAGATATGCAACAAGCTCACAAATAAATTATAAATTGAAACGTATAAACCAACTGTTGCAACAATATAATTACGCTCACCACCATGAATAATTTCGCTGGTTTGCATAAGAATCATGCCTGAAGAAATCAATGCAAACAAGCCTGATATAGCCAAATGAAAACCAGGTATATTAAACAATAACCCACCTATCATAGCTAACACAGCAATAATAACACCTGCAAACAAAAAGCCACTGAGATAGCTATAATCTTTCTGAGAAGTGAGTACGTGACCTGATAAAGCAAAAAACACGATACCAGTAGCTCCCAATGATGTTGCAATTAGTGATGCGCCATTGGTATACATGTAAAGGTATGCATTTAAAATAGGTCCCAGTGAGTATCCCATAAAACCAGTAAATGCAAATACACTTAGAATACCCCATGAGCTGTTCTGTAATGCGTGAGTTAAAAACAGCAAACCATAAGTTCCAGCGAGCAATATCAAAAATGGCAAAGGCGCCGCATTAGAAAGCATCGCTACAGTAGCCATAGCAGCGCTGAACAATAATGTCATACTTAATAGAATATAAGTATTCCTTAAAACTGTATTGCGGACAATAACACCAGTTTGAGCAGCAGGTACTGCATTATATCGATTCAGTGACATATTTCTCTCCATTAAACCACTTACTTAATATTATACATTAATAATTGGGGCAAAGCAGTCAAACTCAACACCTAAATTTGATTTATATTTAAACATATTTGGGTATTAGCACATAATGTGTCCCTTTTGATTTCAGAATACCGGCAAGTTCACCCGCACTATGCCCAAAACCACAAAATAAATCCCCACGCAAAGGCCCTCGAATAGCGCCACCCGTATCCTGTGCAATAACCAAGCGCTGTATACGCTTGTCTGTTTTGGGGTGCTCCATATCTAACCAAATAGGAATACCTAAGGGAAGATAGGCGCTGTCTACTGCCAAACTACGCATAGGCACCAGTTGAGTTGCTTGGCTACCCAGCACACCAGGAATATTCAGTTGACGAAAAAATACGTAGGATTGATTTGTATGCAGCAAATTTAAAACCTCTTTAGGGTTTTGCTTTTTTAACCAAGCTTTGATCGACTGCATAGATATTTGTTTTTTAGGTATCTCGCCGCGCTGAATCAAAACACGCCCTATAGCCGTATATTTATGACCATTAGTCCCATCATAACCAAGAATTATGCGCTTGCCATCAGGTGTTTTGATCACACCGCTTCCTTGGATCTGCATAAAAAATAACCCGACCAAGTCATTTGTCCAAAATAATTCTAAACCTTGCCCAGACAATTGACCTCGATAAATATCCGTCCGAGTTAAATATGGTATAAGTCGCCCATTTTTAACTTTACCTGCGATACGACGATTCTTAAATTGCTGTTCAGATCTGAATATAGATAAGTCTTCCACAGTGACCAAATCTTTTGGTCGCGCATAGATAGGATATTTATAGTTTTTCGATGGTTTTTTGGCTCCTTCTATCATAGGTATAAAATAACCAGTCAACATACTTTGCCTCTGGTGGCCTTGATGCACCTGATGAGGCACAAACCATTTCTCAAAAAAAGATCTGATTTGCTTGGGTGTCTTTAAAGCCTGCTTACTTAGCTGCTTACATGTGAGCTGATAGTGTTGCCATGTTACAACTTTACCATGTTGCAATGTTAAAACAGGACTATCAGGCTTATAAGAGGCTATTTTATTACAAGAACGTTGCATAGCAAGAACAAGATCGGCCATACTATCTTGTTCCCAGCCGTGCAGTTGCGAATACATAACTGGTTGTAATCGTAATTCATTTGAAATTTTACGTTCGCAACCAACAAGCAAAGAAAACACAGAAAACAGTAATAAGGCTAAAGCCCTCATTGCATCACCTTCAAAATAAACAACTTTATGTAAGCCATAAGCCTATGATACAATCACTATCATTTTACTACCAAAATCTAGCATGCAATTCACCATGGATACAATAAAGCCAAATTCTTTCGTTAGAGTATGCCAGGTTTACTGCCTGCTGGCTATTACCAGTCTTTTTGCAACGCTCTGGCTGCCCTTTGTAGGCGAAGAAGCTGTCTACACCGGTTCTTCTTTTGAAATGTGGTATCACAAACACTTCTTCATTCCTTATTTAGGTAGTGAGGTGTATGGTAGGCCCCCATTGTTTAATTGGTCAATTATCTTCGGCGCTCACTTGGCAGGGTGGGAGCATGCGCTAGTTATTTCAAGAGCTATCAGTGCATTATGCTCCTGTTTGACAGCCACTATTATTGCTTGGTTTACAACAACCTACTGGAATAAAGCGCCGATAGGATGGAGCGCTGCCGCTATTTATTTAACAGGAGACATATTATTCAAACGGGGCTGGATAGCTTACTGTGAGCCTATGTTTACTCTCTGGATTATTTCATCTATCTTATTACTATTGTTAGCTACACAGAAAAAAAATCTACTATTTCTCATTCTTAGTTTGCTAAGTGTCAGTCTTGCCTTCCTAACAAAAGCAATTACTGCTTATACATTTTATGGCATAGCTTTTGTTGTCTTAACGACCCAAGCTGACCATCGTTGTTGGTTATTAAAGCGGCAACACTTTATTTGGTACTTGATTAGCTTTGCAATACCTATAAGTTGGATTCTAGCATTCCAATCGAACCAACACCAACACACGCTGGTCCATGATGTTCTAAGCAAATTTCAAATAGAATCAGTTGAGCTTTATTTACTACGTATATTCACTCATCCAATTGAATCTATAATACATATGTTGCCTTTCAGCTTATTACCCATCTATGCATATCTGAAAAAAGAAAAATATATAAATTTACCTTTGAATATCAAGGAAAATCCTCTGCTGTGGATCGCTCTCTTGAATTATATCCCATATTGGCTAAGCCCACACAATCATACATTACGTTACGTGACACCTATATATCCGATAATATCTGTTTTATTAGCGTATTATTTGATTGAAAATAGAAAATACTATATCGGTAAAATATTCTTCATGCTAACCATAGCATTGAAGGCCCTTAGCGTTGCTTATTTTTATCTATTTTTTAGCAACTCTGTGCTAATCAACTATCAGTTTGTAGCTAAAGATATACTAAATATAGCAAAAGGTGCTCCATTGCATTTCCAGTATGCATCTTGTGAAACATTAAGCGTCTTATTTCACTTAAATATTTTACGCTACCCTAAACCGCCTCTTGCCAGGCCAAACAAATACTGCAACGGCTATATCATTTCTGGTCCTAAATTGAAGGGACATACAGTTGTAAAACAATACCAAGTAAGACCTGATTCAGAATTTAATGTGACTCTGTATCGCTGCCCCAATAGCCATAGCTGACATCAATTTAAGTAACGAGCTCTTACATGTGCCATGAAAGGCCCTATTGAAAGCGGCTTGCCTGTAGCATTAAAAATTAATTCAGGTGTATTAAAAATAGAGCCCTTCTGGTGGATTTTATGACCCAGCCAAGACATAACCTCCGTAAAATCCCCCTTCCTGAGCTGAGCAAGTAATTTAGGATGTTGTTGCGTCATAACTTCAAATTGCTGTGCAGCAAATAATGCTCCCAATGTATAAGCAGGGAAATACCCAAAGGCACCTGATGGCCAGTGAACATCTTGCATTACGCCATCTTTATAGTTCAAGCCAATATCTATACCAAGAAATTCTTTCATATAATTTTGCCATATCTCAGGCAAATCACTCACAGATATTGACTTATTAATCAGAGATTTCTCTATTTCATAACGCATAATGACATGCATAGGATAGGTCACTTCATCAGCATCTACTCGAATAAGTCCAGGGCGCACCACTCTGTAATTCTGTAGTAGCACCTCATAATTTAGGGTATCAGAGCCCTCAAAAAATTTTGGAATCTGCGTCGATAAGTATTCAATAAATTCGTCGCTACGACAAGTCTGCATCTCTATCAGCAATGACTGGCTTTCATGAATGGTCATCCCCATAGCCTTACCTACAGGCTGAGATGACCATGATTTGGGAAGCTGCCTCTCATACATTGCATGTCCTGTTTCGTGGCATATGCCCATTAGAGAAGAGATAAAATCATTTTCATCATAGCGAGTTGTTAAACGTACATCTTGTGGTACACCTCCACAAAAAGGATGGTGGCTGATATCTAAACGACCATGGTTAAAGTCAAAACCAATTAATTTCATGACTTCTATACCTAGGGCTTGCTGACGCTCTATAGGGTATTTTCCTTCGATCTCTGTTAAATTAACAGTTGCTTGACGTTGCATCACCTCCTGAATGAGCGGAGGCAAATGCTCACGGAGGGCTGTAAAAACTGGATCGATCACCACTTGATTCATTCCAGGTGAAAAATGATCGATTAACACATCATAAACATCTAGATTTAATTTCTCTCCCTGAATTGTTGCAGCTTCAATTGTAAGATCTACTACTTTGGCTAATTGCGGGGCAAAATTATCCCAATCATTCTCAGCGCGAAGCTGGCGCCACAACTGAGATGTTTGTAGGGTAGTTAGCGTTATTTCTGATTTAAGTTTAGCAGGCAAAGCAGATTCAAAATGATATTGCCGAGACATATTTTTCAAATTTGCGCTCTGCCAACTATCTTTTGGAGGAGAAAATTCTGCTTCAGATAAAAGATCGAGAACTTTTGTTGATGTCAACATATCGTGGCGAACTTGGCACAGCGTTGCCAATGCTTCACTTCTGGCATGCCCCCCACCTATAGGCATCATGGTTGCTTCATCCCAGTTTAAAATAGCGTCCGCATGCTCTAAATGTGACAATTTAACAAATATAGCTTCCAATTCCTGGTATGCATTCATCTTACGATCCTCCATCATGATCTTTAATGGCTAAATAGATTGAGCACTCTCGCTTACTAAACAACAGAAATATTTCCCAAGCTATATTCCTTCATTAAATTGATAATTTGTTATTCTTAAAAAGATTAATTAATCTGTGTATTACAAACATCGTCCCTTGAAGTGTTGAAGCCTTACTCTAACAATACCCAGACTAGCATTCAATGGGCTCTAGTCATTTTTTACACCTTCATTTAGCCTTGTTCAGTAAAGTGGCTTTATTGCTTATGATTCTGGGTTAATAATTTTAACCGAAAGCAACCCATTCACTCCCTCTTACCCTCACATATCAGGCGATAATTTTTTTAACCTTGATAAAAATTCAGCAGACATGCATTTGCCTCTCTTAGCCTTAAAACAGCTTACAAGATTGGATAAACCATATCAGGAATCTAGTAAGAGATTGATATATCGAAATAAAATGAAGTTGCAGTATTTGAAGATTTATGATCAAATAGGTTTGTTATGTTTAAT
>CAYGTQ010000076.1:0-7721 GCA_964352915.1 uncultured Legionellales bacterium | reverse complement strand
CAATAGATCATACCGTTAACTCTTTGTCAAAGCCATTTAGATGCGATTGCCCTGGGATCTATCTAGCTTTGTAGACAAAGCTCAAGCGAATCGCTAGACTGCAATTTTAATTAATCAAAGTGCTTGGCATGTCTACTGATAAAATAGGCGTTTTACTCATTAACTTAGGGACTCCGCCTAATACCAGCATTAAAAGCATCCGAAAATATTTGCGTGAATTCCTGTCCGATCCACGAGTGATTGATGTACATCCCATCATCCGTACTTTGCTACTCAATTTATTTATTTTACCTTTTCGACCCTATAAAACTCAAAAAGCTTATCAAAGTATTTGGAAGAAAAATGGCTCACCATTGTTGGTGATCAGTCAACAATTACAACAACTGGTACAAAAGGATTTGGGGCATAATTATCAAGTCGCCTTAGGTATGCGTTATGGTCAGCCCAGCATTAAGCATGCCATAACTTCTCTTTTAGAAAATTGCCAAAAAATTATTGTTTTGCCATTGTATCCGCAATACGCATCTGCGTCGACAGGAACCAGCTTGGTAAAAGTTATGTCTCTTATGCAGACTGAATGGAATTTGCCACACATAACTTTCATTAATGAATTTTTTCAACACCCTTTATTCATTAAGGGAATGGCTAACAATATTAAAAACCACCCTGCTTTCGCCCAACATGACACCATCATTATGAGCTACCATGGATTACCAGAGCGCCATTTAGATAAGAGTGGGTGCAAAGCTTCTTGTGATCGCCAAAAAAGCTGTCCATCCGTGAATAAACTGAATCGTTACTGCTACCGCGCTCAATGCTTTCAAACATCACGTTTAATTGCCGAAAAGCTCAACTTACCTGATAATGCCTATCAAGTGACCTTTCAATCCCGTCTGGGTAGAACCCCATGGATTAAACCTTATACCGATCAGTGTCTGCCAATGCTCTATAAACAAGGTCACAGAAAATTGCTTGTTGTATGCCCTGCATTTACTGCTGACTGCCTTGAAACATTAGAGGAAATTGGTATTCAAGCAAAAGAGAGCTGGCTTAAGCTTGGAGGAGAAGCGCTGGATTTGATACCGTGTGTTAATACCGATCCCATATGGATTAAATGTATTTCTCAGCTTATTAGACAAGAAATGCCATATGTTTGATGAAATCCAGTTGGCGCAAAAACTTATACAATGCCCATCAATCACACCTAACGATGATGAATGCCAAAACCATACTGCACAATGGCTATCAGCCTTAGGGTTCGAGATCAAACTCATACCATCAGGCCCTGTTAAAAATTTATGGGCAACCCATGGTACAGGCGAGCCCTTATTGGTACTAGCAGGACATACAGATGTCGTGCCTCCCGGTCACATTGACAATTGGTGTAGCCCTCCTTTTGCTGCAAACATTAAAAATGGCCACCTAATTGGCCGAGGTGCTGTTGATATGAAAGGCGCCATCGCCTGTATGGTAAGCGCTGCTTACCAATTTCTTAGCCAATATACGGAACACAAAGGAACACTGGCATTTTTGATAACAAGTGCCGAAGAGGGTGAACATTTTCAACAAGGCACACCTGTCATTTTAGACTACTTAAAAGCACAGCAAATCCCAATTCAATGGTGCATATTAGGCGAACCTACTTCACAGTCAATCATTGGTGACACCATTAAAATCGGACGTCGCGGCTCGCTGCATGGCACCCTACGAGTGATCGGCAAACAAGGGCACATTGCGTACCCTCATTTAGCCAACAACCCCATACATGCTATAGCAGACGTCATCACCGCATTAAGCCAGCTAAAATGGGATGATGAAGATGAATTTTTTCAAAATACCGAGCTACAAATTAGCCATATTCAAGCAGGAGATGGTAGTCGTAATGTTATAGCACATGAGTGCTTATGTTTTTTTAATATTCGCTTTGGTAACACTAAAGAAAAACAAATACAACAACAAATCACTACGCTCATTAACAGACTGTGTGAAAACTACGTTTTAGACTGGAAGCTCTCAGGACAAGCTTTTATAACAAAACCAGGAAGGCTGCTCAAAGCTGCTCAAGACAGTATTCAACAAACACAACAGATCGCCCCAACATTGTCTACCAGTGGGGGGACATCAGATGGGCGATTCATTGCCTCTCATAGCAAAGAAATACTTGAGCTTGGTCTACGCCACAAAACAGCCCATCAAGTCAATGAGTTCTGCACCCTTGAAGAACTTAAGCAGTTAACTAACATTTATCTTAGCATGCTCCAAAAATTATTAGCATAAACACTCAATCAAACCATTTTGCCTAATCAAAGAATAATACATAAGCTTACACTTACTTAGCAGGTTTATATTGCCAGGAGTGGTACATACCACCTACAAGGGTTGTGTCAAAATATTGATTTAACTTACTTCTTAAAGTACCTCGACTAATACCCAGCACTTTGGCTGCTTTCACTTGGTTGCCTTTGGTTTGTTTCATGGCAGCTTCATACATAGCGGACTCTACCTCTTCAAGAATCAGCGCCTTGAGCTTATTGGGATCTGCACCAGGAATTGTATCAAAATAACCCATGATTGAAATTAAAACCGATTGTCTGAGAGAAGGCTGCTGCATCTTTCGAGCAGCTGCATCCGCAGTTTTTGACTTATTATACATCGTGCACCCTAATTTTTATACAATAAGATGCCATTATAACATGATTGAACCCACATAGAGATAAAAATTGATTATAATTAAGCCTGCTTGATTCTTATTTAGACGTTCAAACCAGTCCAAGCCATGACCACCATATTGAGCCGACCACAGACCAAATTATTAAGTTAGCAACACTCGCTACAAAGCCTATCTTCCACCATGTTTTTAAAGAAACATAGCCTGAACCGTAAAGAATAGGTGCTGGTCCTAAGCCATAATGCGTCAAGCCACCAAACAAGTTACTAGCAAAAGCAAACATTAAAGCGGTCACAAGTGGTGGAGCCCCTAGACTTAGTGCTACCGATAAGAATGGTAGAAAAAAAGCGCTGACATGAGCCGTGCTGCTAGCAAAGAAATAGTGACTATAGAAATAGATTAAAAGCAAACCAATAACAGCGACAACCCAGTGATATTGAGCCAGGTACCCTGCAACAAAGTTGCCAAACCATGTCGTTAACCCTAAATCATTTAAGCCACCTGCCATCGCAATTAATGCGCCAAACCATACAAAGGTTTCCCATGCTCCTGCTAGCGAAATGATTTCACGCCACTTAATCACATCGAAAATAATCATACATGTGATGCCAACCAAAACAGTCATCACAGCAGTGACACCTATAAGTGGACCAAAAATCCATAACAGCAACAAACACAAAAAAATAAGTAGCATCATTTTTTCAGCATAAGCCATGGGCCCCATTTGCTTCAGTTCTTCCCAGGCCATATGGGTGGGTAGCTGGCTTTGTTCTGGTAGTTTGGCTTTAATGATCCACTGACAAAGAACAGGAATAAACGCCAAGCTGACTAATCCTGGGACGATAGCGGCCAACGCCCAATCTCCCCAAGTAATGGTAATACCAAACTTGCTTGCTAAGTCTACAAGAAGAGGGTTAGCAGCCATGGCTGTGAGAAACATGGCGCTGGTGACAACTGTCAGCTGAAACGCCACTACAATTAAATACATATTGACAGCGCAACCATCTGCTGTTGCACGAGCATCACCCACCGTTCCAATTAACGAGCGCACAATGGGGTAAATAATTCCCCCTGAACGCGCTGTTACACTGGGAATAGCCGACGCTAGAATGAATTCTGTAAGTGCGACACCGTATCCAATACCCAGCAATGTTTTACCCAACAGGGCAACAAAGATATAAGCTATGCGTTTACCAAGACCTGTCTGAATAAAACCATAAGACACAAAACATGCACCCAGAACCAACCAAACCACTGGCGACTGATAACCTTGAAATGCTTGCTCAAAAGTCAACGTATGTGTCAGAACGCAGATGGTAAGCCCGATTAGTGTTGCAGCACCCATAGGTAGCGCATTAATAATCACCGCTACAATAGTCGCAGAAAAAATGGCTAACAAAGCTTGCGCAGCGGCTGAAACACCAGGAATCTGCGGCATTAGATAAATGGCGCACCCAATAAAAACAGAAACAATCAGACGATTTCGTGTACTCAAAGACAAAATAGAACCTTCCTAGAACTTTATAACCCTAAACGTAACGGGATATTAACGGAGTGTACAATATTTTGCAAATTTGAAGACAGCAATTGACCGCCCGAACAAAGAGCGTATAAGCAGCCATTGCCTTAACTCGCGTTCAGTGAGAGAATGCGAGTGTTGTTTGATTTTTTTTTATACACCACCATCGTGGGAATCAGCTCAATAATGCCAGAGTGGATATCTATGGTTCAGCTGACTAATTTTTTTTATGATTTTCTGACACGTCGCATGCTGTGTATGTTGCTTCTCGGGTTCTCCTCAGGACTACCTTTGATGCTCACTGGGCACACTTTACAAGCTTGGTATGCCACCTCCGGAATATCTATCGCATCCATTGCTCTTTTAGCACTTGTTGGCCAGCCCTACGTATACAAATATTTATGGGCCCCTTTTATCGATCGTTTTTCTCTACCTTGGTTTGGACATTATCGTGGCTGGATGTTACTCTGCCAATGCGCCATTGCTGTTTGCATTACTGGTTTTGCCTGGCTCAACCCGCAACAAGATCCTATGTTGATAGCATGTCTAGCGTGCCTCTTATCTTTCTTCTCAGCAACTCAAGATATATGCATAGATGCCTATCGTATCAACTTGCTTGGAGCCAAGGAACGTGGGCTGGGGTGTGCTCTGAGCGTTGAAGGATATCGATTAGCTATGCTGGTTTCCGGGGGCATAGCTTTGATTATGGCAGACAGCATGGGGTGGAGTGCGACTTTTCTAATGTTGGCAGCATGTATGTTGATCGGGGTATTTGCTACCTTGATTACACCAAAAATCACTTCAACAAACCACCACCCAACCACTTTAAAACATGCTGTTATCAAACCATTTTCACAATTTTTTAAAAGAAATCGTGCATTCAGCTTTTTAATCCTAATCGTTTTGTACAAATTAAGCGATGCTTACATCGGGAACCTCAATACCGTCTTTTTGCTGAGAGAATTGCATTTATCTCTGGCCGAGGTTGGCACCATCAATAAAGTGATTGGGCTTATCGCATCTCTCACAGGTGTATTTCTTGGTGGTATTATCTTAACCCAAGTCTCTTTGTATCGTGCTCTTTTCTTTTTTGCACTGCTGCAAGGTTTTTCCTGTTTGTTTTTTGCCATACTGGCCATCTTTGGTCCGCATTTTTATCTGATCGCAATCGCAGTATCCGCTGAAAATCTATTCAGTGGTATGGGTAATGCGGCTTTGGTTGTGTTGCTGATGAATTTATGTCAACAACAATATTGTGCAACTCAATACGCTCTTCTTTCTTCTTTCTCAGCTATGAGCCGAGTTTATCTCACGCCCATTGGCGGATACATCGTCACAATAACCAATTGGCCCACTTTTTACTTATTCACTACTCTGCTGGTCGTACCCTTAATAGGTATGCTAATGACGCTTAGAAAGAGCATTCATCAAATAGAGTCTTCTATCACACCTGCAACTGATTCACAGCCAGCTTGACGATATTCAGGTGTTCATTATACTTAAATTCAGAGCCCTGCAACCACCAATCGGCAAGTCTTATTATGGAACACTTAAATAAGCTGTTTGAACAAAATAGTATCTGGGTAAAAAATAAACTAGAAGAAGATCCTCAATATTTCATCAACCTCTCCAGGGGACAACGCCCACGATACTTATGGGTAGGCTGCTCAGACAGCCGAGTACCTGCTGCTAGTATCATGGGGCTTGATCCTGGAGATTTATTTATACATCGTAACATTGCTAACTTAATCGTTCACACTGATTTAAATTTCCTATCCGTGCTACAGTACGCTGTTCAAGTGTTGCGTGTCACCGATATTATTATTTGTGGGCACTATGGCTGCGGTGGAGTTCAAGCAGCGATGGGTATTCAACCCTATGGGCTAGCTGACCATTGGCTACGTAATATTCGTGATGTATTCATTAAACACAAAAAATCATTGCATGAGATAGATGACTTAATAGAACGAGCCGACCGTTTAGCAGAATTCAGCGTCATCCAACAAGTACATAATGCAGCTTACTCCAACTCTGTACAAAATGCATGGCAAAATGAACAAAATCTCTCTATTCATGGTTGGATTTTTGATATCAAAACAGGGCTAGTCACGGATCTAAAATGTTCAATCGCCCAATCAGATCAGATTGATGACATCTATCATTTACTACAAGGTTGAAAATGATACAAAAAATTTGAGCCCTTCAACCTACAAATTCGATGGCTTTAAGCTGACAAGTTTCGTAATTTTTTTCGGATTCAGAAAGCCTGCTTACTTGCTAGAATTGCTGTTCCAACACCATATTTTTATTTAACCACCACCAGGAGCTCATATGAACCAAGAACGATACCTTGCTTTGTTTTACCATAATGAACAACCTATTTTGAGCGCCAGGGGAAATGACTTACATAAGGTTATAGAAAACTCCAATTTAATACTCCAAAGTGAATCGCCTAAAATGCTCTGTACAGTTGTAGACAATCAGACAGGGCACATAATACACAATTGGGGCTCTGATAGCGCATAATCAGCTTTTTAAATCCACACTATGCACCGAAAATGAATACCAAAACTTGACCTATAGCAACATCATGCGATAATCATTATGAATGAATGGATTTTCATCGTATTTTGTAAAGGAGTATAGTTTCTATGAGCGCACTTACTAAAACCTTTTTACTACAAACTGTTCTCTTGCTATTAATTATGTCATCCGGAGCATCGCATGCAAAAGAAAAGTCTGTCTGTAACAGCATTTCTAACTGTACCCCACTTGCTCAGAACAATAACCTAGAAGCGCAGTACATTTTAGGAATATTACACACCAAACAAAAAAAATCTGATAGTAATCGCAAAGCTTTTTATTGGATCCGCAAAGCTGCTAAAAAAGGCTATGTACCTGCCCAATTCAGTTTAGGAGTGATTTACTCCGAAGGCCTTGGAGAAGAAGTCAAGCCAGATGACATTACCGCCTTCAACTGGTACAACAAAGCAGCACAGAAATCTCATCCCGACGCTCAATATGCTACAGGCATGATGTTAATGCAAAGTAAAAGTATCGAGACTAACTACAAATTAGCTGCAAAATGGCTTTCCGATGCCGCTTCACAAGAACATGCAAAAGCACAGTTTAGCCTAGGAACATTATATTTTGCAGGTCTTGGTGTTAAGCAAAGCTTTAAAAAGGCCTTAAAATGGTATACCAAAAGCTCAGACAATGGACATACTGAAGCACAATTTAATGTAGGCATGATGCACTACCAAGGACAAGGAACCAACAAAAATATACGCAAAGGGTTACAAGAAATACAATTGGCCGCATCTAAAGGCGACTATAATGCCATGCACTTCTTACGGAGTGACACCAGTCGTGCATAAGAGAGCCCAGTGACATCTCTGTGTAGATCTGATCATCCCCTACAATGACGGACAAATTATTCATGCACACCATTGGACCTCAGCCGGTGTTCTGTAGTCAATAGTTGTATTAGCTCAAACTTAATCTGACAGTTGCTATTTATCAGACATGATTATT
>CAYGTQ010000075.1:0-7730 GCA_964352915.1 uncultured Legionellales bacterium | reverse complement strand
AGTTATCAAGTGATTTCAAAGACTTAAAACTCCGAAACAGCAGCTAGTTATTCAATAACGCCATAAGAGGCTCACAAAAAGAATAAACCACATTCTTTCAATAGGTTGCGAGAATATAGTCTTTTTTTGAATCATTTTTTGTGAACTTTATCAACTCAAAGTAGTCATAGTTATACTGAATAGTAGCGAGACAAAGGTGCTATGTGAGGTATTTTGTTTATGGTAGGTTGTGGTCCTACTTTTTATATACTAAGAAATTATACTGGGGCATAAAAACTACTGCTGTAGTTTTTATGTCGTTGACTTTCTCTAGTTCTAAAAAATATAAGTACTTACTTGCTTTTGTGGCTTTATATATTGTTGCGTTCTTAATGCTTCTGATTCCTTCAGTATTTAACACTTTGGCACGTATTAGATGTGCGTACAATAAATCAATAAAAAAATTTGAGAGACGCTATGCTGACTCTAAGGAAACATCTGATATAGACAACATAAGGGCTATGGCTTTAGAGCGAAGAAAAATATGTATAAAATATCAAGATCTTACACCATTTATCTATCGTTGTTTTTTGTATACAAGAAACATTATTTTATATGATGATAAATATGGGTTTGTTTTTCCTGAAAACATTGAAGAGGCTGATTTAATGTTAGGTGGTAAAGACCAAGGAAAAAATGTTTCTATAAGCAAAAAATTAAATAACAGAAATTTTTTCAAGAGCAATCCTAGCTTAAATTATTTTTTTGAGTAGAGCCAATGAAGGGGCATTGTGAAAATTTTATAAAACGAACACCATCGTTTTATAGGAAATATTAGAATTTTCTTGGATCCTTTGGATCCAGTAAGCATTGACTCGCCCCAGTCAGTACCATAATCGTGTCAATTCATGCCAGAGGACTTTGTATTATTCATGATGTCCTACGCAGGAGACCGTATTTTCAGCGAGATGGGACATCTTTGCCATGGCTCTTTTAACAGTCCTGGTATCTTTAGATTTTTGTCGATCTAGAAAAAGATTTTAATCATCACCAAATTGAGGCGGGAAGCATCTGTGTATGATATTTTGCCAACAAACCACCATCCCAAACACTGCGTATGCTTTGATGGTTCAAGCGCTTGATGGGCTATGGGTGAGGTGTGAAAGCAAGCCTTAAGCTTGGGCCAGTTGTTTTACTTTAGCATTTAAGCGTGTTTTATAACGGGCCGCATGATTTTTATGAATAATGCCCTTGTTGGCCATTTTATCAACAACAGCTTGCGCTAACCGAAAAGCACTTTGCGCTTTTTCATGATTGCCCTCAATAATGGCTGCTAAAACCTGTTTGATGTAAGTGCGCATTTTTGAGCGCTGACCTGCATTATGTAGACGTCTTTTTGGGTTTTGACGTGCACGTTTGATGGCTGATTTAATATTTGCCAAAACAAAGCTCCCATTTACTAGATAACGGCGTTAGAATGGTAGATTCTCTGCGATTATGAGAATTTTGTCAATCTTTCTTAGAGAAGGGTGTTGAGTGCAAGATGATATTTGAATCAATTTTGAACAGATGATATGAAGAAAACCAACCGCTTGCTGCGTGGCGTCAGTCAGTTTGCCAGTATGACTATGATTTCTCGATTACTAGGGTTTGTACGCGATGTGGTATTTGCTTACCTTTTTGGTGCAGGTGCACTGATGGACGCTTTTTTTGTGGCCTTTAAAATCCCTAATTTTTTAAGGAGATTATGTGCTGAAGGTGCTTTTTCACAAGCCTTTATTCCTGTATTAACATCTTATAAAGAAAATGAAGACCATGCAGCGCTTCGTAATTTTGTGGCCAATATGAGTGGTTTTTTAGCGTTGGTTGTCGGTGCCTTGGTGCTACTAATGATGTATCAGGCTCCATGGGTGATTTGGGTATTTGCACCTGGCTTTGCAGCTCAACCTGACACCATGGCTTTAGCTGTGCATTTATTACAGATTATGTTGCCCTATCTATGGCTGATTACACTGACAGCTATGGGTGCTGCTATCCTCAACAGTTATGGTCATTTTGCTCTGCCAGCTTTTAATCCTGTTTGGTTGAACATCAGTTTAATTACCAGCGCTTATGTAGGCTATCACTATGCCAATCCTCCTGCGCTTGCTTTGGCTTGGGGGGTGTTGCTTGCTGGCATGATTCAGTGGTTGTTTCAATGGCCATTGCTCCACCGTCAAGGATTGCTTGGTTGGCCAAAGTGGGGTTGGCGTGATTCTGGGGTGCGCCAGGTATTGTCTATGATGTTGCCAGCGTTGTTTGGTATTGCTGTGACTCAAGTGAATTTATTGGTCAACACTATATTTGCTTCATTTTTAATCAAAGGTAGTGTCTCCTGGCTTTATTATGCTGATCGCCTGGCCAACTTGCCACTGGGTGTGATTGGCGTTGCTTTAGCCACTGTTTTAATGCCTACTTTATCTACTTGCCATGTTAAAAAGCAGCCCTTGCAATTCCAAGAGGCTTTGGCTTGGGGGTGTCGTTGGAGCATCATGGCAGGCGTGCCATCAGGTATTGGTTTGTGCTTGTTATCAGGTCCTATTATCATCACTCTATTCCACTACGGGCAGTTCAACGCTCAAGATGCTTTGCATACCACACATTGCCTACAGGCAATGGCGCTTGGGATTCCTGCTTTTATGCTGGTTAAAGTATTGGTTTCAGCTTGTTATGCTAAGCGTGATGTGGCTACACCAGTGCGTGCTGGCATCTTGGCTGTGATGGTCAATATTTTGCTAAATTTATTATGGGTTGATGCTTTGGCCCATGTAGGGTTGGCGTTGGCATTGACAGTGTCCGCTTACATTAACGTTGCCGTGCTGTGGTTTGTTCTGTGCTCTCAAGGGCGGCTCCTCAGTATTCAAATCTTAAAAGGTGTTTGGTGGCGCTGTCTTGTGATAGCTAATGGATTAATGGTAGGGTTTATCTTTTATGCGCAAGGTGATGTGTCAACGTGGCTGCAGGTTGGTACTTGGGCTCGGATAGGCTGGTTGATCTTTATTTTGGTCGTAGCCAAAATAAGCTATGTCTGTGGCCTTTGGTTGGCGGGACTGCGCAGATCAGATCTGGCATCCCCATCATCATCTTCAACAAGCGATGGTTAGTATGCAGCTGTTAAGAGGGTTTTATTCATCTTGGCTATCCACTCAACCTACAGTGGTGGCTGTGGGTAACTTTGATGGTTGTCATCGAGGCCATCATGCTTTGTTATTGCAATTGCTTGATTTGGCCCGTTCACATAAGCTGCCAGCTTGGGTGATTTTATTTGAACCACAACCACAGCAGTATTTTTCCGCCAATGATTTTGTGAGGATTATGTCGCTGCGAGAGAAGTGCTATTTTCTAAGAGATTTAGGGATAGATGGTGTGCTTTGTCTTAAATTCAACCAGCCTATGGCACAATGCACTCATGCAAATTTTGCCCGTCAGATATTGGCAGAAAAGCTTCAGGCTAGGCAGGTAGTGGTAGGGTGTGATTTTCGTTATGGCTATCAACGTGAGGGCAACATTGTTACATTACAGCAGGAAGGTCTCGCTTTAGGCTTTTCAGTGATGAGTATGCCAGCTGTCAATTACCAAGGGCAACGTGTCAGCAGCACCGCTATAAGAAATAATCTTCAGCAAGGACAGTTAGGTAGGGCGCATGAGTTGTTGGGGCGTTCTTACAGTATCACCGGCAAAGTTATGCATGGCGCTAGGCGTGGACGTCAGCTTGGCTGGCCTACAGCAAATATCAGTCTGGCAAAAAGGCGTATCCCTTTGCATGGTGTTTATGCTGTTACCCTCCAAGGCCCAGGAGGTTATTGGCCTGGTGTTGCCAATGTTGGTCGACGCCCTACGGTAGACAATGGTGCTATGTGCTTGGAAGTTCATTTATTTGGTTTTGATGCATCTTTGTATGGTGAGCGAGTCAGTGTTTATTTTCATAAAAAAGTACGTGATGAAAAAGCTTTTGATTCGATGGATGATTTAAAAGAGCAAATTGCTCTGGATGCTGAATTTGCGCAAGATTTTCTATTTAATAATCAACAACACTTAAAAATAGTAATGGGATGAAGCACTATGTCTTATAGAGACACCTTGAATTTGCCAAACACTGAATTTCCTATGCGTGCTAATTTAGCCAAACGCGAGCCTGATGTTCGCAAATATTGGGCTGAGATCAATCTGTATCAAGCTCTACGTGCTGATAAAGAAGGATGCGAAACATTTTTATTGCATGATGGACCTCCTTATGCCAATGGTGATATACATGTTGGCCATGCTTTGAATAAAATTATTAAAGATATCATCATTAAATCAAAGAATTTATCAGGTTTTGATACGCCATTTGTGCCAGGTTGGGATTGTCATGGTTTGCCTGTGGAGCTTCAAGTAGAAAAAAAGCAAGGCAAAAAATTGTCGTCTGAAGTTTTTCGTCAAGCTTGCCGAGAGTATGCACAAAGCCAGGTTGAGCTACAAAAGAGTTCATTTTGTGAATTGGGTGTGGTTGCTGACTGGGAGCAGCCTTACCGTACCATGGATTTTACCTACGAAGCCAATACCATTCGTGCCTTGGCGGATATGTTAGAAGCAGGTTTTGTTGTACCCGGTTATAAGCCAGTTCATTGGTGCTTAGATTGTCAATCAGCGTTGGCGGAGGCTGAAGTAGAATACCAGGAGAAAACTTCACAAGCGGTGGATGTCAGCTTTATGGTTGTCGATCCGCAATCACTTTATGAGTCCTTGGGTTTGTCGACATCCTTGGGTTTATCCATACCTATTTGGACCACCACAGTATGGACGCTGCCTGCCAATGAAGCGGTTGCACTACATCCTGACTTGATTTACAGCATGGTTAAAACCAAACACGCAACAGAAGAAAAGCTTTACCTGCTGGCCAAAGATTTGGTGGAGATAGTGCTGGAGCGTTGGCAGATTAATGAGTATGAAATACTTGCTGAGCACCTTGGTCAAGCCTTCAATAATGTTATGTTGCAACATCCTTTTAATCAACGCCAAGTACCCGTACTTATGGCTACCCATGTGACGACAGAGGCAGGAACCGGTGCAGTACATACAGCCCCTGGGCATGGTGAGGATGATTATCATGCAGGACTTAGCCACCAATTACCTGTGCGTTCTGCTGTATCTGGTAATGGTTGCTATGTTGATGATGTGCTCGGCTTTGCAGGCCAGCACATCAATAAGGCTATGCCTGCCATCATAGATAAAATGCAAGAATTTGGTACGTTAATTCATAAGCATAGCCAGAAGCATAGTTACCCACATTGTTGGAGGCATAAGTCACCAGTTATTTTTCGAGCTACACCACAATGGTTTGTGCCTATGGAACAACAAGGTTTGCGTGGCAAACTTCTAGCGTCGATTAAAGCCGTTGAATGGCAGCCACAATGGGGAGAGCTGCGTATGACGCGCATGCTTGAGTCTCGGCCGGATTGGTGTATCTCTCGCCAAAGGCAATGGGGTACGCCATTGGCTTTGTTTGTGCACAAAAGCACCCAAGCACTGCACCCAGATATGCCGAAAATTATGCGTCACGTAGCAGCTAAAGTGCAAGAGCACGGTATCGAAGCATGGCATACCATGGATTCTCACGCATTGCTTGGCAGTGACGCTGAGCATTATGAAAAAGTGATGGATATTTTAGATGTATGGTTTGATTCGGGTGTAAGCCATTTTGGTGTGCTGAAAAAGCGCGATGAGTTGCACAAGCCTGCTGATTTGTATCTCGAAGGTTCTGATCAGTACCGTGGTTGGTTCCAGACATCTTTAATTACCTCGATAGTGCTTGACAGTCATGCGCCTTATAGAAGTGTATTGACCCACGGTTTTGTTGTTGATGGTCAAGGGCGTAAAATGTCAAAATCATTAGGTAATGTGGTGTCACCTAAAACCATTATTAAGCAACAAGGTGCGGATATTTTGCGTCTTTGGGTAGCTGGTACCGATTATCGCAACGATGTGGCTGTTTCAGATGAAATTTTGCTGCGTGTCGGTGAGGCTTATCGTCGAATTCGTAACAGTGCACGCTATCTTCTAAGTAATCTCTATGATTTTACGCCCGATCACGTGCTGCCTTTGGAGCAATTACTGTCTTTTGATCGCTGGGTAATGGACAAAGCTCATCAGCTGCAAGAGCGGATTATAGAAGCTTATGAAAATTATCAACTTCATTTGGTGTATCAACATGTGCATCAATTTTGCTCAGTGGAATTGGGGAGTCTTTACCTTGATATTACTAAGGATCGCCAATACACTTGTCCAGCTGACAGCATCGCTAGGCGATCATCGCAAACGGCCATGTATCATCTTTTGCATGCTTTGGTACGTTGGATAGCACCTATCTTA
Source organism: uncultured Legionellales bacterium (assembly GCA_964352915.1). Lineage (GTDB taxonomy): Bacteria > Pseudomonadota > Gammaproteobacteria > PIVX01 > PIVX01 > CAYGTQ01. The sequence goes on along the minus strand of CAYGTQ010000075.1, from coordinate 1,361 downwards.
AGTCACACAGCAGAAGAGCTGTGGCGCTATATGCCGGGTAACACACAATCATCAGCACTGTTAACACGTTGGTATGACGGTTTAGCTTCTTTGCAAGATGGTGCTTTAAGTCGAGAAGGCTGGGTTGCAGTGATGGCTATTAGAGAAGTAATTTATAAATCTCTTGAAGCTATGCGCAAAGAAGGGCATCTTCGTGCGGGTTTAGAAGCGCATGTCTTTTTATATGCAGATGACGCAACCCTGTCGCTGTTGGCTCCATTGGTTGATGAATTTCATTTTATTTTAATTACCTCAAAATTCAGCTTAGCACCATTGAACGAAGCACCTATGAATGCTCAAAATACTGATTTGGCGGGTGTTAAAGTGCTTGTTGAAAAACTCAACGATCCTAAGTGTGAACGCTGTTGGCATTTGCGTACTGATGTGGGAGAAGATGAACTTCACCCAAGCTTATGCGCAAGATGCATTGCCAACTTAAGGTTTGACGGTGAGAAGCGGGTATTGGCATGAATCAGATTAAGTCTTTAAGAATTTTCCTGTGGGCAGTCTGGATTGTGGTGCTCGATCAGATCACAAAATTCATGATATTGGTATATTTATCTCCTTATGAGAGCATACCCATTATTACAGGATTTAATTTGACATTGGTTTACAACACAGGCGCAGCATTTAGCTTTCTAGCTCATAGCGGCGGTTGGCAAATTTGGGCTCTGTCGGGTATTTCATTGTTGGTTATTGTAGGTATTATCGTACACTATTTGAGGCTTGATGCAGCTCACAAGCTTTATCGTTATGGCCTTGTGTTGGTGCTAGGTGGTGCTGTAGGCAACCTTATTGATAGAGTTTTCTTAGGGCATGTGGTCGATTTTATCGATGTTTACTATGGGATCTACCATTGGCCTGTTTTTAACATAGCAGACAGTGCAATCAGCATAGGCGTAGGTCTTTTACTTTGGGATTGCTGGAGAAACACCTAGCCCACAGCGTTGTGATCAGCTTTCAATTCAGAGGTTCTGTTGTGGCATTATGCAAGATATGCCTCTCTTGGTTCAACAGTCATATTAATGCGCGTGAAGCTATTTGTTTAACCATATAATATAATTTTTTTTCTACCACAGTGATGATCACATGATAATTTTCTGTTTTATAAGAAGGTGGTGTACAGATATTTGTTTCTTTTCGTCACAAAAATGCTCCATAATAACTTCGCGTGAAGATGCTCCCGGAATAGTGACCTCTGTAAGTCTCTGCTGCCCCAGGGTATTTAGATTGTCAGTGCCATCATCCAGATGTGAGGAATAGATCTTAGGACTTACGCATTGACGGGTATAGAATTCTCCTGAATAATGAATTGGCGGATG
>CAYGTQ010000074.1:0-7731 GCA_964352915.1 uncultured Legionellales bacterium | reverse complement strand
GCGCTGTGCTCTTTTGATATCACATTAGAGCAGCTGATCCATTTACCAACGCTTTTAGCCCACTGTGGCCAACGAGGTGATGAGAAAATCCTGTCAGATGAAACCGTGGCCTACGTGTTATCGGTGATGGCTACTTGTGGACTTTACAATGAATCAGGGCGCCATTTGGTAAAAACCGGCATGCCTGCTAAAAGTGGAGTTTCGGGCTTGATAGTGGCCGTGTTACCAGGCAAAGCAGGTGTTGTTGTGGCCAGTCCTCGAGTCAACCGTAAAGGCACCAGTATTCGCGGTGAGCAGCTTTTAATTAAATTATCTCAAGCCATGCATTGGCACTTTGCTTGGGCGTAGTAGCTTTAGTGATCATTTCTTCTCAATATCAATTGAGTTGTGCTTTACCGTGAATATGATGGTTTTTTTACCTTGGACATCTTGTAAGGATGCAAAAAACGGCATTGAAGAATCTTGTGTTGTTGCAGAAATAGCAACCAAATCATAAGGGGCCTCATGAAAATCAAGGGTTTGACAGCCTTGTTGGTTGGCATAGCATTTGCTCTCGCTGCGTTTGCTGACGGATAGTCGGTATTGTGTTTTCTTATCCTCGCAGATGATGACGATTCTGACATCACGCACACCCAAAAGATGATGGTTTTCGACAGGCATGGTGTCTTGGCTGGTGCCACAGGCATGGCAAGTGATGGGCAGCAGGTATAATAAGCCATAGAGAATATATTTTTGCATAAGCCCAACTTTATGATGTGTGTTGTATGAGCATGTATGCTTTATGAGCTACATAACATGAATAAACTCTTATGTTATCTATGGTATTTGTCTTGTATTCATGTAAGAGAAAGTCATGAAGCCCCTATGGTTTGAGTTCATTTTGATCTTTATTGTATGTTTAAGATGATGTGGAGTATATTTTTTGGCTCAAGAGACATCATTCAATCACTTAAAGTGATGCTCTTTTCAAACACAAATCATTTTTCTACTGGGTGGTTTGCAACATTTTTATTTCAATCATGAACAAAATTTTTTGATGATCCATGTCAAAAAAAATTGATTAGATTCATTAGTTTTTAGAGATGCTATTATAATAGTGTGTAGAATTTTTTTCTGAGTATGTGAAGAGGGGACAAGCTGTTATGTTTAGAATACTTAGCTCCTTAAGAGGCCCCGATCTAACCCAAAAGGCCTTGGATGAGTTTGATGTAAATTATGAAAAATTTGTTGGTCGTGCAATGCATGGCACCTCTAGATTGCTGGGGCTTAAAAAGGTTAAACATTTGTTTGAAGGAAATAACTCCAGCACTTTTGGGGTTGATGTTAATGCCTTAAGAACTCAGGAGCGTATCGCTGTTCAACCATTAAAGCCCGTTGAGATAGCTCTGGTAGATAAACTTAAACAAGCACAGGAAAAAGTGGAATTTGAAATAGCTGTGGTTCAGAAAATAGAACTTCTTGAAAATTTAGGTGTGGTATCTTTCTCAGATGGGAGTAAGCTTGAAAGTATTGACAACATTATGACGGCATATCAGCAACCAGGAGAAACCTTAGTATCGCTACTTGTGCAAGAATTACAAGTTCATATCACGGATGGTTTTCAAAATAAGCACGGTGATATAGCCCCAAATATTTTGTCAGCTGATTCAAGCCCTGAGATGGCTAAAGTAATTCAACAATTGACTGAGGCAGCCAAAGAAATACAAGCTTTAGAAAGCCTGGATTTTGCGACTCGTCTTCGATCATGACAGAGCTTAATTCAGTTGGCTCATCATATGCTTGAAGGTGTTAATAAATATGCTTTCAGTACAGATAACTGATGAGTATTATTTTAAAAGCATATTAGAAACCTACAATGCAAAATGGACTATTTGCGACATGTGGCTTATAAGAGCTCTATTGAATAGGTGATTTTTTATTCTATCATCCTTTTCACGTACGTGAGTAGACTTTAAAATTTAAGTGATGGACAAAGACATTGAAATTATCAGCCTGAGGGGGCAAAAGGCTCGCCCTTTTGTTCAAGACTTAGCAAAACTCAGGAAGGAGGTTTTTAATGAGTAACCTTATCTTTATGTGGGCGATCTTGAGTGCGTTTATTTAAAATCTTATTTTGAATGCTCTGAAAGCGTGATAATCCTGATTTTAGATGATGAGCGTGTGGTGGGCGCTTCAACGGCTATTCCCGTGGAATTTGATATGGAAAAATGTCAAAAACCTTGTTTTGACCACGAATTAAACAGCATTTTTTATTTTGATGAATCGGTCATTTTGCCAGCGTATAGGCATCAAGGTGTTTATCGACAATTTTTTCAGCTGCGAGAGCAGGCCGCGAAAGATTACGGTGCTGAGATTGCAACGTTTTGTGCCATTGACCGTGCTCCTGACGATCCCAGGCGCCCTTTAGATTATAAGCCATTGGATGATGTATAGCAGCATTTTGGCTACCTTAAAAAGCCAGAGCTTCATGTTTTTTATCAATACCAAGAGATAGGTGATACCCATGAAACAAAAAAGCGTATGACTTTTTGGCTGAAAAACTTATAAACCATAAGTTTGGCTCAGTGTTTCTGTTAATGGCCTATGAGCATGCTCGAAATAGCAGGCATATCTTAAAGAGCAATATAAAATAATATATAAATGATGAGCCTGTAGAGCTCAACATCATGATAAAAAAAATATGCGGGCGCTATTGTTGGGCCATTTATTTATTCCATCAGTTTTAAAGCAAGCCCGGCTACTCGTTTGCCTAAAGCAACACAAAGTTGGTGTTCATCTTTTGTGATTTCGGTGCTTTGCTCGCTACCTGAGACGTGGGTAGGACCATAAGGCGTGCCTCCACGCGTGGTGGTGGTGAGGGCAGGCTCAGTGAATGGCAGGCCTGCGATGATCATGCCATGGTGCAAAAGTGGCAACATCATGCTGAGCAAAGTGGTTTCTTGCCCTCCATGCATGCTTGCTGTTGAGCTGAAAACAGCTGCAGGCTTGGTAGCTAATTGGCCTGACAGCCAGATTTGGCTGCTACCATCTAAAAAATATTTCAAGGGTGCCGCCATGTTACCAAAGCGTGTCGGACTTCCCATGATTAAACCATGGCATTGAGCGAGATCATCATAGGTAGCATACACCGCACCACTGTCAGGAATGGGTTTTGAGGTGGTCTCATGGTTGGCTGAGACGGGTGGCACGGTACGAAGCTTGGCCTGCATGCCCCCGACCTGCTCAACGCCTTGGGTGATGGCTTGTGCCAATTGAGCAGTTGAACCGTATTTGCTGTAGTAAAGGACCAAGATATAAGGTTCTGTCATGATATGACCTTTAAGTATGAAAAAATTGAGATTAGCATAGCATAGCTTAAACTTATGGCCAACGAGAGGGTTTGCGTTCAAGGTGGAGACGTCGCTATACTAAAGCCTTTACCTGTTACTGTTTTTGGTGAATATGTTTTCCCTAATAACTAAAATTGTTCGAATTTATATCTATAGCTTACGTCAATTTCTTGATGACAACTGCTGGTACCAAGCCTCTACGCTGACATTTACTACCTTGCTGTCTTTGGTGCCTATGCTTTTTGTCTGCGTGACCGTGTTATCGGCATTACCGATTACCCGTGAATTTTCAGAAGCAGCTCAGCAACTGTTGTTGTCTCAGCTGACAGTAAATATGCCTGATGGTGCTATTACCCATTACATTCATGATTTTATTCAGCAGGTGCATCGCTTATCAGCTTTTGGGCTTTTGTGGTTACTGTTGTCAGCAGCATGGATGCTTTTTACCATTGAGCAAGCACTTAATCAGATTTGGCGGGTGCACCAAGCGCGCCGTGGTTTATCAGCTTTTTTCTTATACTGGGTTATTCTAACTATGGCGCCTCTGGCTTTTGGCTTGAGCTTAGCCATCAGCTCTTACGTGTTTTCATTACCTTGGTTGTCAGAAACCTGGATGGGGCAAGGGGTTTTGACTTCTTGGTGGTGGTCCATTGTGCCGGATTTGTTAATTTTTACCATTTTTATGATTTTGTACATTGGTATCCCGAATTGCCGTGTAAAATTTAAGCATGCTTTTCTTGGCGCGGTATCGGCCACATTGTTATTTCTATTAGCTAAGTGGGGTTTTTCACGCTACATCCAACAGTTTGATACCTATCATTTGATTTATGGCACATTTGCCACCATCCCACTTTTTTTGGTTTGGCTCTACGTGGTTTGGGTGGTGATTTTGTTGGGTGCCGAAATTTCCCAAGTGGTGTCACAAGGCTTTTACCTGGATAAAAAAGGTCCGACACTGGATGGTTTTACCCATGCTTATGTTTGGTTATTCTATTTAATGCAGGCGCAGCAGGTAGGGCAAGTCAGTTGTATAGAAGCTTTGGTTAAGAAAGATGATTATCGATATGCTGTGGCACCGCATGCATTGCTTGATGTTTTGGCTGAAGCAGGTTTAATTGAGCTGACAGCTCGTGATGATATTTATTTACTTCGCAGCATCAAAGACATCACACTCCGGGAGTTGTATCAACGCCTGCCTTGGAAGCTACCATCCATAGATGTTTTGTCAGAAACACTGGGCCCTAGGCACAAGTTATGGCTTGAGCACTTTTGGCGGTTGGAGGAGGCCACAGAGCCCTTTGCACAAGTGACGCTGGGTAAAGTTTTACCGAAATAATGGCTCCCCGGGACGGACTCGAACCGCCGACCTAGTGGTTAACAGCCACCCGCTCTACCGACTGAGCTACCGGGGAATTGCATACTTAAATATTAATGGCAGTATGCAGCTGGGTCAACCTATAGTTTGGCAAAATTGCTGTAAACGCGTCAAAGCTTCCTTCAAGTTTGTCTCATCCAGTGCAAAAGAGAGACGAAAATGTCCAGGGGCACCAAAGGCTGTGCCTGGCACCACCGCCAGCCCGGCATCTTCCAGCAACTTGGCTGCAAAATCTATGTCGTCTACCAGTTTACTTTTGGTCAGTAGTCGTTCAATATTAATCCACGCGTAAAATGCACCATCTGCAGGCAAGGCTTCTACATCAGCGATGCGTGCCACCGTTTGCTGTACCAGTTCATGTCGCTTTTGAAAGGCTGTGATCATGGGTAACAACGCGCCTCTTGGTAAGTTCAGTGCAGCTACCGCTGCTTTTTGGGCAACACCATTGGGACATGAGGTGGACTGCGATTGAATTTTTTTCATGGCCTGAATCATGGGTTGGGGGCCTGCACAATAACCTATCCGCCAGCCAGTCATGGCATATGCTTTGGACACACCGTTGATGACCAGAGTGCGTTTGGCAAGTTCTGGTGCAACTTTCAGGATATGGGGCAAAGGTGCTTGTTGCCAGTGAATGTACTCATAAATATCATCACTCAAAACCCAAACATCGGGGTGCTCTGCCAGCACTTGTGCGATGGCTTGCAAGGACTCACTTGAGTAGGCCATGCCTGTGGGGTTGCAGGGGCTGTTTAGAATCAAAAGTTTGGTTTTGTTTGAGATCTTTCGTGCGAAGTTGTCAGCAGACAAGGTGTAACGCTGATCATTTGTGGTGGTGGTGATTACAGGCTGGCCTTCTGCCAGGCGTACCATATCAGGGTAAGATACCCAGTAAGGGGCTGGGATGATCACTTCATCACCAGGGTTAATTAAAGCCAGCAGCGCGTTAAAGATGCTGTGTTTGGCGCCACAGGAAACGAGGATCTGATCGCTTGCGTAAGTGATGTCTTGATCGCGGGATAATTTATTGATAATGGCTTCTTTAAGTTCAGCAATACCGTCGACGGCTGTGTATTTATTAAAGCCATCTTCAATCGCAGCAATCGCAACTCGTTTGACCTCTTTTGGCATATCAAAGTCTGGCTCACCCGTGCTTAGGCTTATAATTTTTTTTCCTTGAGCTTTCAGTTCAGCAGCCTTGCTGGCAATGGCTAAAGTTGCGGAAGGTTGAATTAATTTCAGGCGATCGGCGATCATAAAAGCTCCTTATGCTGTAACGACAGTCTTACTGATGGAAATTATGGCGGATCTTGGCGCACAACACCAGCCTATCTTCAGCTCGAGCTATCAGCTGAACGGGGTGTTCTCAAGCTGGCCTTCCATCAATTCAGTCAAGGAGTCTTGGCTCCAATCTTCCAGAATGGGCATAAACCTATTGATGTCAGGAATGATCCGAAGGCTTTTTAAAATTTCGGGATCGCGCTCAAATCGTCTGCGCTGTGTCAATGCATATTCAACAAAAAGAGGTGCGTCGCTTGCTTGTTCGAATAATAGTGTATCAAGATAGTTGCCACCATAATAAAGAATTTGGTGATAGTGCTCAGATGCGGTAGCCGCTTCGGTGGTTTGATTGATGATGGAGCACAGTAAAATATGGGTTAAGACATTCAGAGTGTTTTGTGGAATTTCAGGTAGCATGATGACGGTACCACCACCCAAAGCCTCACAGATCGGAAACAGTTTCACTTGAGCACAGAATGGGCAGATGGTCATGAGGCTGTCTGGATCTAAGTGCGGCTCTGACATATTGTAATGGATTGCATACATGTGTCGTTTGGCTTGAAAGCCACAGCACTGGCATGTCCCCATGTCGCGCCTACAAGCTTCTTGAGCTGCAGCTATAAAAGCTGTGGATTGCTGCCATTGTTGCCATTGCCATGCGTATTCACTGTCTAGGGACAAGGTGATATCAATCCTTGGGATCAAAATATCATGAATGATGTTCTGCCAATGGCTGATGATGTCATGCACTTGTGGCAAATGGTGCTTGCTTTGTGGTTGGTACTCAACCAACCAATGGTGGAACCGATGGATTTGTTTAGCGCTCAAAGGTGTTGGGTTGTTATAATTCATCACGACAACTGCTGGATAACATTAACCTAAACTATAGCAAATGAAATAGTAGATGATTCGTTCTCATTGTCTAAATAAAACACTTAATTAGTGGTTCAAACTGCCTGAGTGTTCAGTGATCAATGCAATAGCTCTTACCACCTTCGGATGAATCAATAATTATATACATCCATAGCGTAATCTTTAAAAATATACTCGGTGCCTTGCGTCGATTGCTTTTTTTAGAAAATGTGTGCAGTTCAATGGCTTTGGCTCAGCAGGCGGTGAAAAAATCGGATTTTTAAAGCTCGATGCTGGGCGCTCACACACAGACTCTCAGGGATAATATGAGCGTTTCGTTAACATGAGCAATGATACGTAGAGAATTTTTTTGAACGACACCATAATCCAGCATGAGCTACTTATCCCTATTTCCAGAGTATCATGTGATAAAAAATGTTGAAGGGAATTTTATCATACTTGGGTGGTTCAATTGATGTAGGGTTTTAAATATTTTAGGAATGGTGCTTGTCAAAGTAGCTTTCAAAAATTAAGATAAATCCTAATTTTTTATAGAAATTTACAGATTGCTCAGAGCTTTCAAGAAAGACGTAACGCGCATTACAGCACTCTCCTTATTAGTTGGCCATGTTATCATGTGGCATGATTAATCATGGAGGAGCGAATAAATGGCCTATTCATAGGCGTTTCGTATAAAAGCGTTGGAGTCTTACGACAATCAGTGTGACAGCCAATTAGAAACAGCTGAGCATCTGGGGATCAGCTTAAGTACATTAAAGCGTTGGTTAAAGAAGCCAAGAGAAGATGCCTCTCTGGAACCATCTCTCGGCCAAGGTGGTCGTCGAGCCCGCCTGGATGAAGCTAAGCGTGAAGTGATTAAGAAGTGGGTGCTGG
>CAYGTQ010000073.1:0-8102 GCA_964352915.1 uncultured Legionellales bacterium | reverse complement strand
TAACCTGAATCTCTATGATTCTATAGGGTTTTTTTGTTAGCCGGGAATCGCTGTGTAGATTCCTAGCTTGACCTGTACAGCTCAAAGTAACACTCAAACCTCGCGGGACTAAAATAGGTACGAACATGTCTAAAAAGGATGGAAGCATTTGCCTTATTTTGTTTGAAAAATAACAAAGCGACTCCATTATAGACATAAAACAATAGGGGGATGTTGTTTTCCAAAATCTCCAATAGGGCTAGAAGGCGTTGTTTCCTAGCTAATATTTAACTCAAATGTGTGTTTAATCTCAGATCACCGTATACCAATCAACCACAAAAGCTGATATACGAGGACACTCCAGATGCCTAATAAATATCCAGAAAAAAAGGTTGGCAACTCAAAAAACAAAAGTATCGTGTCAGCAATTGGCCTGAATATAATCAAGCTCTACGTCAACGAGGCAGTATTGAAATCTGGATTTCCGAAGAAGCGATAGCTAACTGGTATGTCAATGACCGTGTTTATGATGGTACAGGTGCGCCAAAAAAATATACTGATTTTGCTATCACTAACTGTCATGAAGTGAGGCAAGTCTTTCATCTGCCCTTGCGTCAATGCCAAAGATTTATGGATTCAATATTTTCACTCAAAGGACTTGCTATTCGATGTCCTGACTACAGCTGTTTATCCAAACGATTATCCACACTCAACATACCATCACCACTCTACACAAAAGAAGAGCAAAGCACAGCAGATGATAATCTGGCAGCGCTGGCCATTGATTCCACAGGACTCAAACGATTTGGCCGTGATGAATGGCATCAGGAAAAGCATAAAATATCAGCTAATCGTAGCTGGCGTAAATTACATATTGCTGTTGATGACCACCACATCATTCATGCTGCTTTATTAACTGATCGCTTTGTTTCTGATGACAGTGTCATAGATGATTTGCTGACACAAATCGAAATTGATGCGGATAAAGTCACCGCCGATGGGGCTTATGACAAGAACCCTGTGTATCATAAATTATCGGATAAATTTAAACAAGCAGCGATTATCATCCCTCCTGACAGTGATGCTGTTTACCATAAAAAAGCTCATCCACAGAGGAATAGAATTCTGCAAGAGATCAAAACATTCGGACGGATGGTTTGGCAGAAAGTCAGAGGTTACGGTCAACGCAACCATTCTGAACTGGCTGTCCAGCGTTACAAAAGAATGCTTGGCAATCGTTTGCACGCTAGCGAATTTTCTCGTCAACAACAAGAAGCCATGATTGGTACGGGCTGTCTGAATAAAATGACCAGGACATTAGGTATGCCTGAAAGTTACTCAATCAACTGAATCCTTCATAACATCCCAGATCGACGAGTTAGGAAACAATGCCTCCTCGTACATCAGCTTTTGTGGTTGATTAGTATACGGTGATCTGAGATTAAACACACACTTGAGTTAAATATGAGCTAGGAAACAACGCCCATAGATATCTCGACTATTCTTATGGCGTACCTCTAAAGCTAGTTTTTCTTTTGATGTCAACTTTATTATTCTCATCAACAACATCATGATCTTCTAATTTAAAAAAATCAAGTCAATTCATTGATCACTGGTATAGCGTTCAAGAAGCTCTAAGATGAACAGACAAAGCTAGCTTTAAATTATGAAAGGCGCTTCACAATAGTACCAAAGCATACTAGGCATCACACCTAATATAAGCAAGGCCAAACCATTGATACTGACATTAAGCTTTAAAGCATTACCTGAGAACTCAATCTGAGGGGCATGCTCTGGTGATTCAAAGTACATGACACGGATGATGCGAATATAATAGTAGCAACCCACAGCTGCCATCAAAAGTGCGACCACGCCACTGATATAAAATCCTGATGTAAACAAACTTTTGAGTACCAAAAATTTAGCCATAAAGCCTAATAGAGGCGGCAAACCTAGCATTGAGAAAATCACCAAAAGCCACATTAAAGCCACCCAAGGGGCACGCTCACTAAGACCCTGCAAATCATCAATGTGCTCGATTTTAATATCACGTTGATTAAGCCAAACTAACATACCAAAAGCACCCACAGACATGATGGTGTAGCTCACCAAATAAAACAGTGCACTAGCAAAACCTTCAGCTGTACCGGCAACAAATCCCAAGAGCATATAGCCAATGTGTGATACAGCAGAATAAGCCAGAAGTCTTCTAATTTCTGTTTGCACCACAGCAAATATATTACCGACGACAATAGATGTCAGCGCCAACACCAGGATAACTTGTTGCCACATCACAAAAAGCTCTGGAAAAGCCTGTAATAGAACTCGAATTAACATGGCAAAAGCTGCGATTTTAGGCACCGCTACCAACAGCAGCGTTGAGCTTACAGGTGCCCCACTGTAAACATCTGGCGCCCACATATGAAAAGGTGCACTGGCAAGCTTAAAGCCAATACCTGCAATCACAAAGATCAAACCGAAAAGCACTCCACCACCAACAGTTAACCATTCATGAAATTGCCCAATGACTTGAAAATTAACGGTACCCATGAAACCATAGATAATTGAAATACCAAAAAGCATCATGGCTGATGCCACACTACCCATCACAAAATATTTAAGCGCTGCCTCACCTGAAGTTGGTGTGTCGCGCTGCAACGCCACCAAAGCATACAAAGGCAAAGACATCAGCTCCATCCCTAAATACATCACCAAAAAAGAATAGCAAGAAATAACCACCCATACACCTAAGAGCGAAAAAAGGATAAGAACATAGTATTCCAATTTTGGGATAGGATGGTTTTCAACATATTGATTCAGATAAATCATGATAGACAGCGTGAGGAAGACGCTAAGTAACTTTAAAAAACTCGACAATTCATCATGTATAAATAACCCATTGAATAAAAATTCAGGCGATATGCTCATTCCATCAACAATTAAGGCTAGACAAGCCACCAAAGCCAAACAGCTTAAGCGATAAACCCATGGAGAATTTTTAGGCTGGAACAGGCCTACCAGCAAAATAACATTTGTCATTAACAACAAAAAGCATTCAGGAAGTAATACGTAGGGAATGTTCAAAAAAGTCATTAGCCTATCCTATAGTTTAGTAATCAAGCTCACACTTAATAAATGACTTACGCTCGTGTGAAAAATATCGATGAGTGGTTTAGGATAAACCCCCAAAGCAATCACACCGACAGCCAGTAAAACAAAGGCGATCAGCTCAGTGCCTCGAATATCTTCAAGCACAGCCACGTTATCGTTACCAACTTTGCCAAAAATCACACGTTTATACATCCACAAGGTGTACACAGCTCCTAAAATCAAAGTGGTGGCAGCACATACAGTAATCCATAGACCTGCTTTTAAAGAACCTAAAATCACCATAAACTCACCAACAAAACCCGATGTACCAGGAAGTCCTGCGTTAGCCATGGCAAACAACAAATAGAATGCTGAAAACACAGGCATGGCATTGACCACTCCACCAAAGTCACTGATGTTGCGTGTATGCAATCGATCATATAAGTAGCCAACGCCGATGAACATCGCAGCAGAAATCAAGCCATGAGACAACATCACCATCATGGCACCCTCAATACCCAGGGCCCCTGCAGCCATATCACCTGAATGTTGGTAAATCAAATAAACCATGAAACAGCCTAGTGTCACAAACCCCATGTGTGAAATAGACGAATAGGCAATTAAACGTTTCATATCAGTTTGCACAATGGCAATTAAACCAATGTAGACAACAGCCAGTAAAGATAAAATAATCATCATGGGTGCAAACCATTGACAGGCATCTGGCACAATAGGCATATTGAAACGCAGTAAACCATAACCACCCATCTTCAGCATAATGGCTGCCAAAATCACTGAGCCACCAGCGGGTGCTTCAGTATGAGCATGGGGTAGCCAAGTATGTACTGGCCACATCGGTATTTTGATGGCAAAACCTAGAAGGAACGCCAAAAACAGCAACACTTGGGGTATGAAATCTAACCGCAGGCTATAATAACCAGCAATTGAAAAGTGGCCCGTTTGTGCACCTAAATACAAAATAGCTGCCAACATCAATACTGAACCAAAAAAGGTGTACAAAAAGAATTTCATGGCAGCATAACCACGTGCTTGACTGCCCCAAATACCAATCAATAAATACATCGGTAGCAGCGTCACTTCCCAGAAAACATAAAATAAAATGGCATTAAGCGCGCAAAATACACCTACCATCATGCCTTGTAGCATTAAGAGAGCTGATAAATATTGGGCCATTTTATGGTTGATGCTGCGCCATGTCGCGAGCAAAATGACAATGGTAGTAAAACAAGTCAGTATCACAAGCGGCAAAGCAATACCATCCACACCTAGCTCATAGTAAAGCCCCATAGCTGTAAACCAATCATGTATTTCACGAAATTGCATAGCATAGGTGTTTTGATCAAACTGCTGATACAGCGGCCAACACAAAGCTAAGCAAATCAAAGTTATTAACAAAGAAAATTGCTGTAACCTCACAGGATTAGCATTGCGTTGCAACAACAACATTAAACACCCACCCATGATGGGTAGCCAAATCAGCAAACTCAGTAACGGTAATTTCATGAGCATACGTTATCCAATCAACAACCAAATTAACAAAATAAACACCCCTGCCACCATAAAACTGATGTAGTGGAACAAATAGCCCGACTGCAAACGTCTGACAACAGATGATACCCCATAAACTGTCTTACCTGTGCCATCCACCAGAGCCGCATCAATCAAAGCATTGTCTGTCACGCGCGATAACCACTTCCCAAGAGAATGTGTCCCTTGGACAAATACGCGATCGTTAAAAGCATCAAAGCCATATTTATGTATTAGGATTTGATAAATGATCTGGAAACGGCCAGCCATTTTTTCAGGAAGTGAAGGCTGCAGCACATAAGCCCAAGTTGCGGTAGCTATCCCTAACAAAGTCAGCCAGAAAGGTAAGGCTGTCATACCATGCAGCACTGCTGACCATGCCCCGTGATAATGATGACTAAGCTCAGCCATCACATCATGCTCGGGTAACACAAAAATCGCATTGCCTAACAAAGCAGGCTTTGCAAAAAGTATGGGGGTCACCATCCAAAGGCCCAAAAGTACTGAAGGAATGGCTAAAATAACCAAAGGCAGCCACACCACCCATGGAGATTCTTTTAAGTGGGATTTGGTCTCAGCATCCATGCGTGGTTCACCGTGAAAAGTCATGAAAAAAGCGCGAAATGTATAGCAAGCTGTGACAAAAGCACCGAGGGCTACGCACCAATAGGCATAACCTGCACCAGATAGTTGTGATAAACTTACGGCTTCAATGACAAAATCTTTTGAATAAAACCCCGACAAGGGTGGGATAGCGCAAAGTGCCAAACTACCAATCAACACAGTGGCATAAGTGATAGGCATGTATCGAGCTAATCCACCCATACGTCGCATATCCTGCTCATGATGCATAGCAATAATGACTGAACCTGCACCTAAAAATAACAGGGCTTTAAAGCAGGCATGAGTTAGTAAGTGAAACATCGCTACAGAGTACGCTGAAGCTCCTGCTGCAACCATCATGTAACCCAATTGCGATAAAGTTGAGTACGCAACCACACGCTTGATATCTGTCACCACCAAGGCAATCAAACCAAGCCATAAAGCACCACTGGCACCAATGATCATAATCACTGACAGTGCGGTTTCAGAAAACTCATACAATGGCGACATCCTGGACACCATGAAAACACCTGCTGTGACCATGGTCGCTGCATGAATCAAAGCTGAAATGGGTGTCGGGCCCTCCATAGATTCTGGTAACCACACATGTAAAGGCACTTGCGCTGATTTACCCATCGCACCGACAAATAGCAACAACGCCACGGTTGTAATCAAAGAGCAGCTGTAGCCAAAAATTGGTATTTCAATTTGAGTCAGTTTCGGCATTTGAGAAAAAATATCAGCGTAATGCAGTGTCCCCGTATAAGCCATGAGCAAAGCAATGCCTAAGAGAAAACCAAAATCTCCGACACGATTAACCAAAAAAGCTTTAAGGCTGCCTTGCAAAGCACTTTCTTTGGTGAACCAAAAGCCAATCAACAAATAAGATGCCAATCCGACAGCTTCCCAACCTAAAAACAGTTGCAAGAAATTATTGCCCAACACCAACACCAACATGGAAGATGTGAATAATGAAATGTAACTAAAAAACCGTTGATAGCCAGGATCATCATGCATGTAACCTATGCTGTAGAAATGCACAAGCAAAGACACAAACGTTACCACCACCATCATCACTGCAGATAAAGGATCTATCAGCATGCCAAACTGAAAGGTATAAGGGAACAGATGGCCACCACTGGCCCATGTGTAAATCATAGTGTCAACAGGTGCCTGCCCCGACAACATCTTCTGCAAAACCCAAATTGATAAGATGAAAGCAATGGCCACGCCAGCAATGGTGATGCTGTGGGCCGCCTTACGTCCAACAACGCCGGAGCCAATTCCTACCACCATAGCGCATAAGGCAGGTACTGCCATGACAATGAGACTTGCTTGGTAAATACTGATCACCTATCTATCCTCTCAAAGTATTCATGCTTTCCACATCAATGGTCTGCTTTTGGCGATACAATAAAACCACCAAAGCCAAACCAATAGCCGCTTCAGCTGCTGCCACAGTTAAAATAAAGAACACAAAAATTTCACCATGCATATTTTGATGCATATGCGAAAAAGCGATAAAATTGGTGTTGATTGCCAACAGCATTAACTCAATGCACATCAACAGCATAATGATGTTTTTACGATGCAGCATCACACCTGTGAGGCTGATGGCAAACAACGCGCTGGTTAAGATCAGGTAGTGTACAATTGAAACAGCCATATAGCTTCCTTTTAAACAATCACGCTTTTATTTGTTATCCATATTCATCAAAACCACTCTATCTTCCTTGCGCACTCCAATTTGATCGCTGGGGTTTTGTCTTTTAACTTGATCGTAGCGAGGACGGTGCACCAAAGACACTGCAGAGATGATCGCTATTAACAACAACACACCTGCTAAAATAAAGGGATAGCCATAAAGGGTATAAAGTATCTCACCAATTTTTCGAGTATTATCATGTTGCCATAACCACCACTGTGATGAAGGCGCCACATTAGCAAAGTTGACCACACGGTTCAAAAGCCCAATGAGCAAAGTCACACTGATGATGCCAAGCCCCATATAGCGCCACAGCTTAGGTTTAAACATCACGCGATCGACTTCAAGCATCATAATGACAAACAAAAATAAGGTCATCACAGCACCAACATACACTAAGACCAGAATCAAAGATAAAAACTCAGCACCTGTCATCAACCAAATGGCAGCACTCGTAAAAAACGCCATTACCAAAAACAACGCACTTCTAATTGGGTTTTTTGATAAAACCACCATCAGAGCACACAAGATGGTCGCTCCTGCCAACACATAAAAAAGTCCGTCTACCCATGCCATCATGATAATTACCTACCTTTAGCGATACGGTGCATCGTCAGCTTTTGCCTTAGCAATTTGCTCTTCATACTGATCACCCACTGCCAATAATTTTTCTTTGGTCAAAATATTCTCGCCACGCTCTTTCATATGATAATGCTGAATGGGTGTTAACACCACAGCATCCACCGGACAAGCCTCTTCACAAAACCCGCAATTGATACATTTAAAAGCATCAATATCGTAACGTGTTGTACGACGCTGTCCATCATCTCTTGGTTCAGCTTCAATGGTGATTGCCAAAGCTGGACATACTGCCTCACAAAGCTTGCAGGCTATGCAGCGCTCTTCACCATTGGGATAACGCCTAAGTGCTAACATGCCACGGAATCTGGGCGAGATCGGCGTCACTTCTTCTGGAAATTGCACAGTGATTTTTTTTCTGAAAAAGTAGCGACCCGTGACCATCAAACCTTTAAGAAGCTCCCATAAAAAAAGCCTCTTTGCATAAAATTTAATTCGTTGTGCCCATTGGCTCATTGCAAATTTACCTCTTTCATACCGTTAAAACCAAGGTCCGATTTGTAATTTAATCATAAATGCCAGCACCACAATCCATAGC
>CAYGTQ010000072.1:0-8332 GCA_964352915.1 uncultured Legionellales bacterium | reverse complement strand
GTTTGCACTGGTCATTGGATGTTAGTTTTAATGAAGACCGGTGGCACTCTAAGCTTGGTAACTGTGCTGAGAATATGGGGCTTATTAACAAAATAGCACTCAACCTTTTAAGAAATGAGAAAACTGCCAAAGTCGGGATTAAAAATAAAAGACTTATGGCTGCTTGGGACCAAAATTATTTGCTAAAGGTTCTTGGATTGGAAAATATTTAGATGCGATTGCCCTGGATAGATCCTTATTGTTTAGTACCGATTTACAATTTTATATCAATGAAAGTGAATAATGTTGCGTAGGTATTAATAATGCATTGGGTTATTATTAACCAGTAAGATCATAAGTAAGAGATGATTGCATTCAGAAAATAACGCGTTACTTTTTTATATTCAGGTTGTTCTTTTAGCCATTTAACTGCATCAGGTGAGAACATGTAATAGCTTTCAGTTAGCCAGTATCCCCATGTATGCTGTAGTAAGGTTTCATCACGGTATTGTCTTAGTTTAATAACTTGCCATGAATCCTGGCCGTAAATATGTGTTGCGATAAAACAAAGCGACGATCCATCAAAATGGGAGTCACCACTGCTTGAAGAGCCTGAATCAGGATCAACAGGCGGTATGGATGGAACAGAAGGCACAGTAAGTCCAGGTATGCTACCGGAGGCTTTCTGGATTTCAAGGTTAATGGCTTGCCATTTTTTTAAAATGGTGAGGTTTTGCGCTTGCAATAAACTCAGTGTAGCCAACAGGCGTTCTCTTTCTTGAAAGCGCTGAAACAACTGTGCATACAATGTTGCATTTTGAAAAAGTATAGATTTTTCTAAAGCAAATGAGCTGGATTGTTGGTGGCTAGAGCTCCATGTGCCGTCACGAACTTTAAATTGTGACAGGTAGGCTTCCAAATCAGACAAACTTGTATCATTGGCCAGTGTTAACTGTGCTGATAGTGCAACGCTTTGTCCTAAATCTGCAGTTTTGGTTTTCTTTGATAGTATGTGATGATAGTTTGAGAGACTGGTAGAGGTTTGTGTCATTAAATTCCATGCTGCCACCAGTGACTTTTGATGGTCAGATTGGTTTCCCTGGGCAGTGTGCTCAATAGTAATGGGATCCCAAAAATGGGTTAAAAGATAAATACGTAGTTTGTGGTTGATTTGTTCTGCACTGTTATCAGTGATGGGTAAGGAGTTGATAAGATAATTGATATTAACCAAAGAATTATCAGGTGGGATTGAGATAGTTCCTCCAAAAGGAGAGAGGGATATTTGTTGATTATTGGGTGTCACATTAATATTTTGTAATTGTTGTGTCGATAACGGTTCAACGTTTTCAGAAAGAGAAAAATTGATAGATTGCTGATTAAGAAGGCTGCTAGCAGAAGACGCATCGATTGCAGAACTAAACCATGTGCTGTATCGCAATGGATTAAAAACAGGAGTCTCAGGATGAGGATTGAGTGCATTGGTTTGTAAGTATTGATTGATATAGTGACCCCAGTAGGCGATGGAGCTGTTGGCTGTTGAATATACACTATAAATAGATAAGCATAACCCTATCAAAGTGACTTTACTGCCACTTAGCTTGGATTGGTTAGGCCTGATTGTTATGTTGTGCATATGACAAGTTTGGCTTGTCATGGTTATAAAAATCAAGTAATTCCTAACCAATCTTTTAATTTAATGCCAGCTGATGTTGGATGTTTTTGTACAAAGTGTTTTAAATAGCATTGAGTCATATAATAGTACTGGGGTACTTTGATAATTGGTAGAATGCGTTTTACATAGATATTATGGCGCTTTGCTCCATCTTGGATCATTTTAAATAAAATGGCCAGTAGTACGGCTACTATGGATGCTTTTCTGGTTTTATCGGCTTGACGGTAACGGTTAATGTACTCATTAACTGCTCGAAATTTATCCCAACTGATCCATGCAGTATAATACTCTAGGATCTCAGTGGTCTGTTTTTCTTGCTCTTGATGTGAATGTGGCTGCTTGAGCAGGTACAACATCGCAGGGATCGCTGATTCAATGTTGGCCCAGGCACAGTTCCCTGTAATTTGTGTTGGGATAGGTAACTGCCACATCGGTTTCAAACCAAGCACATGATTGAGCTCTTGGTGAATAAATTCAGAAGTTTGTTTTTTGTAAAGAAGATTTTTCCACAGCGTGGAATTGGCATGTTCTGGGTTATTAATTTTGTAAATGTTAATACAGCCTTCTTGCAGGCTGTTGGCACCACGGTCACATTTAGCTAGCCAATTTTTGTAGCGGACCAAAGCAATGGCATGTCCTTCGTATACAACGGGCAAAAGCAAGAGTTTTTTTTGAAGTCGATTATTAATGGTTGCTTGGTATTGGGATAAGGGTATATTGTAGTGTTGAAATTTTGTGAGATCATGTGCATTATCTAAGGCATTGATTATTTGCCTAGTGTATAAGTTATATGAGACGAATGCACGATTAGCGTAGTTTGTTTGATATTGCTCAAAAGATTGCTTGATGATGCTCAGAGTGAATTCAGAAAAAAATCCTTCAAAGTCTACTAAAATAAATTCTTGCTCTGGGCTGACAATGTGTACTTTACCAGTTAGGTGGAAACGGTGCCCAATGAGCTTTGCATAAATAAAACTTTGAGCAAGTTCAATGTTAGCACCATGATTGATTAATAAGGTCCGCATTTTATTTTGGTTACGTAACAGAGGGAAAGTTAAGGGGGATTGCCCTGTATCAGTAGTACAATTAGCATTTGCCCCATTTGCAAGAAGCTTGGATGCAATTTCAAGATTATTGTTATCACAAGCCCAATGTAGAGCACTTCGCCCTGTCGTGTCTAGTAGGTTAGGGTCTGCATGATTTTTAAGTAATATTTCACAGATCTCAGGCTTATTCATAATGGCAGATTCTATTAATGGCGTGAAACCATATTCATCAAAAAAATTAACATTACTGTCACGCTTAATAATGGATTTTATGGTGTCCATTTCGTGATATAGAATAGCATCTGCGAGTGTAATCATGATTGGTGTTTATTGAGGTTTTGGATTAAATGTCTGACTGAGGCTTTTTTTCATGGATAGCTTGTACTCATGGTATTTGTTTTTGGCTTTGTCAGACTCAGTGGGCAGCTGATTTGCTTCAGGCACTCCGCTAAAGTATACATGCTCTGTTATAGGATGAGCCTTAAGGGAGTTGGCACTGCTTTGTTGATGGGTGGAATCTGGCTCTATCCAGGAATTAGGCATGGCTACCTGCTGGCTAAATTGCTGATGACCATAAGCTTGGCAGGTAGCTATTTCTATGAACCACTGTTTAGGGAAATCTGTATTAGAATCAGACATACATTTAACCGGTAACAACTGATAATGTTAGTATCAGTATAGCTTATGTTGATGTCAGGTTATGTTGTCGAGCTTAAGGCCAAAAGTCCGCTTGTCTACTGGAAGCGGAAGCCTAGAATAAGCCGAACAGTGCAGGTATATAAGGCATTTATCTGTATTTTTTATCGCCAACAAGATTAAATTTAAGGACATATTATTAATTTTCTAGCTGCAATGAAATTAGTTTGCTATCATGAAAATCGATAAAAAATATCAATTACCAATTTGCTGTTGACAGAGTAGGCTGGAGAGACCAGTATGGTTACGAGTATCTTGGGGGATTATAGTTGATCAACCTTCTATGAAAATTAAAGCACTTAAGACTTTTTTATTTTTAGCTAACAACCAGTGTGATTTTAGTGTTCATAAGTTGCTTGGTATCCCACGAGCAACCATGTGGGCGCATATTACTGAAATTGAAAATGAAACCAGTATTAAGCTGATTAATCGGCGAAAGCAAAACAATACCTTGACAGAAGAAGGTCTTGCTTTTGTGCCTTATGCAAGCAAAATGTGCAAAATATATGAAGATGGTTTGAGTGATATTCGCACAAGCCAGCATGAAAATCATGTTGCAGGTAACTTAATTATTTCAACAACTGTTGCTGTATCTTCAGGTTGGCTTATGCCAAGCATCAAGGATTTTCACGAAAAATATCCGGATTTAAGAGTTAATATCGTAGCTAATGATATGCTCACAAAACGGGTAGAAAACAGTGCACACGTGCTGCTGCGCCCTATGTTAAATACAGATGGTATTACGCGTAAGTGGTATACACCGTATCATCACGGTTTGTTTGCTAGCCAAGAGTATCTGGATCGTGCTGGGGTACCCCAAACAGCGCATGATTTATTAGGTCACTGTGTGCTGGGATATGGGGAGTATGAATTCAGTGCTTTTGACAGCATTAATTGGCATATACGTGGTAAAGGTTATAACATCCCACGCCTTGAACCTACCTTGACAATTAATTCAACAGCTGCATTGGTTAAGGCAGCCAGCGAAGGGATAGGCATTTGTTCAGCACCGATTGAGACCAACGATCTTTATTATGGTTTGGTTAGGGTGTTACCAGATATCGAGGGCCCTTTGGTTAAAACTTATTTTTGCACAAAAACCAATGCCAGTATCGCTGAGAAAATGAATTTAGCTGTTTTTGAAGATTATATTAGAGATTATCTTGTAAGTTCTGATGTAGAGATTCATGATGAAAAAAATTAAACATCTGAATATTTCTCTTATAGGTGGGCATATAGTAGAGTGTTTTGATAACACTTTATATGGGTTTTTTGCTGTGATGCTCGCGCCACTATTTTTTCCGTCAAGCTCAGAGCATGCAGGTAATTTAGCAAGCTATGGAGCGTTTGCTGCAGGATTTTTGGCTCGCCCACTTGGCGCTGCATTTTTTGGTTTGATAGGAGATAAAATCGGTAGAAAAATGCCGCTCATGTTGACTATGGTATTTGTGGGGATCCCAACTTTAATTATAGGAATTATCCCAACTTATGAAACATGGGGTTTGTTTGCTCCAGCAGTTCTTGTGTTATGTCGTTTAACGCAAGGCTTCTTTTGGGGTGGTGAATTTACTGGGGTGAATCTTTATATCAGTGAAAATTTCGAAAATCGAGTGCTGGGTGCTAAAACCGGTATGTTGATTGCCAGTGGTGGCCTTGGAGCTATTTTGGCAACATCCGTAGGCGCTCTTTTTTCGATACAAATGATGCCTGATTGGTGCTGGCGTATACCATTTATTTTAGGTGGTGTATCTGCTTTCTGGGTATATTATTTAAGGCAAAATTTACAAGAAACTGTCGATTTTGAAAAAGTTCAAAGCACAAGCCAATTATTAACATCTCCCTGGTTGGTAATAATGGCTCAGTATAAATCGCGCTTCATACTTGCATGTTTAATTGCAGGCTTGAGTATCATGCCTCTGTATTCAACAACTATCTTAGGCAATGAACTGTTTAAAAAATTAGGCTACACAACTTCAGAAAGCCTCATGCTCAATATGTTTAATTTGATTTTAGGTGCAATTTTAATTGTATATTATGGTCGATTGGCTGATATGATAGGGTTTAGACGTCAGATGCTGCTTGGCACAACAGCTACAGCCATTGTTGTTTTTCCTGCGTATGCCTTGATTGCGGTTGAGCATGTGACTACCTGGCATGTTTATGCATTCATTGTATTGTTGACTGTCTTTGGTAGCATCATTAATGGATGTGCTATGCCATACATTGCTAAATTTTTTCCGACTAACTGTCGCTACACTGCTGTAGCCATAAGTGTGACACTGGGTGAAGCTATGCTAGGTGGTACGATGCCTTTGGTTGGTGCCAGCTTATCGAGTATATTTAATTCAACTTTTGCTCCGTCATTTTGGCTGTTTTTTGTAGCTATCATAACAGCTGTAGGTATATGTATTATTGGTTATGAAAATAATAGTAAGAACTCATCAGGACGTAAATATTTTATGAAGATGACAAAAGCAGGCCAAGTTTAGCGGGTAGAAAGTTTTAGTAATTGATGGCAAACCATATATCACATGAATTGTTTCAGTCTTGGATAGAGAGATTGCAAGCCATTGCTCAAAATGGTTTGACTTATTGTAGTAATGAATTTGATATCGATCGATATAGACTGCTGCATCAAATTGTGTCAGAAATGCTCTCTAAGAGCAAACATTCAATGAACATCGAAGAAATTTCATTACATTGGCGAGAGAGTCGTGGATATGTAACACCTAAAATGGATGTTCGCGCAGCTGTATTTCGTGGAGATCGTATTTTAATGGTCCAAGAAAAAAGTGATGGCGCTTGGTCTTTGCCAGGTGGTTGGCTAGACATCAATGAATCACCAAAAGATGCGGTAGAGCGTGAAGTTTTAGAAGAAAGTGGTTTTGTTGTTCGAGCCACTAAATTAGTAGCCTTATTCGATAAGCTAAAGCATGAGCACCCTCCTCAAATCCCACACGTGTGTAAAAGCTTTTTTTTATGTGATTTGATTTCAGGTGCGGCAAAACCAGATAAAGAAATAGAGAATATTGATTTTTTCCCAAAAGATTGTCTGCCAGATTTATCATTGCATCGTGTTACACATAGGCAAATTCTGTGTATGTTTGAACATTATAACAATCTTGAATTACCTACTGAATTTGATTAGTAGTCGATAAATCAAGTTTGTTATGTAACCACTGTGCTATGCGCTGAGTACTTTGATGAGGCACATTAAAGATAGGATCGATGGTAGCAGGTTTAAGTTGCTTGCTTTTTGTGATGTAATTAACAAAAGCATTGATATCGGAAAATATCGGGATTTTTTTATTTTTTATAAGCCAATTTTGATTCGAAAAACTCGTATCAAAGTAAACTACAGGTTTGCCAGATAGTGCGGCTTGCACACATGCAGTCGACTGGTGGCATACAATCACATCGACTTTTGAAGCCATTTCCATAGTGCCCTTATCTTTAACGATTTGGATATAGTCAAGATGGACACTTTCGATCATAGGGCCAATAATTTCCCCACCGGTTTTTGGATGCGGTGTTATCATGATGTCATAGAGAGACAAAGAGCGAGCGGCTTCCAGAAATGACTTAAAGCTGCCAATAAATGGTTTTCCATAGCCTGCGACATACAATAATCTTGGGCGACTATCTTTTTCAGGAAAATTATGCTTATTTTTTTCCATATGCGATCGCCAGATGTCAATGGTTGGATGGCCAAGAGGTATCGGGTTAATAGCGGGGTAAGTTGCTTTCAGCGATTGAGCAATCACACTGTTAGCTGTGATGGCAGTATCAAGATATTTTGACAGTTCATTTAACCATGGTATATTTTTTTCTACGTTAAAACTATCATAAAAACCTACAGCATTTGTTTTCAAATCTTGTTTGTATTGTTTAACAATGTTTGACTGAAACCTTGATACCATGCCAGTTATAATAATGTTAGGTTTTATACACGCAGTTAATTTATGTAAAATATTTTTATTGAGAGATTGTTGTCTCTCAGGATTATCTGGTAGTTTAATATGGCAGATATGATCTGGTTGTAAAAGATGGGCATGGTGTCGCATTAAACGTTCTGCCGTGCCAACAGCCAGAATCTTGTAGTCCACACCGTTTTGTTCATTTTGTAGCATCACAGGTTCTAGTGCTAGAGTTTCTCCGGCGTCGAATAATACATAGAGCAAAGTAGTCTTTAGTGCATGCGCAGGGAAGACTATTATCAGTGTAGTTATCAGTAAGCTTTGAATAAAGTATGCTATAAATTTTCTCATGAAAAGCTTTGTTTATTGATAGAAAACTCTATTATATGAGTCTCTTACTTAAATGAACATAGTTGACAAAGGCTATAGTGTATTCTAGACTGAAACTGGTTTGATATGTGTCATAATTAGAGAGTGTCATGAAAAATTTGATAAAAAATAGTTTATGTGCGGGTGCTGTGGCTATATGGACTACATCTGGAGCAGCTTTTACTGTAGACCCTCATTACAGTGTTGCCGGTGGGTTCAGCACCATGGGTGTTGGTGTGTCAGGCGTGGCACGTTTGAATCCTCTCTTGGGTGTGGAACTTGGTTTTAATAAGTTACCTTTTAATGTCAACAAAAAATTCTCTGATACGGATTTTAAAGCCAAAGTCGATCTGCAAAGTGTGCAATTAACAGGCAATTACCATCCTTTTGGTTCTGGTTTTCGAGTAACTGGTGGTGTTTTTTACAATAATAACAAAGTTACCATAACTGGCAAACCTAATAACAATGTTAACATTAAAATTAATGGGGCTATGGTACCAGTAGCGACTGTGGGAAATTTAACAGGTAAGATAACAGTTAATCGTGTTAACCCTTATTTAGGTTTGGGTTGGGGCTACCAATTCAAAAAAACTGGATTTGGCCTGGCATTTGATTTGGGCGCTGTTTACCAAGGTTCTCCCAAAGTAACACTG
>CAYGTQ010000071.1:0-8358 GCA_964352915.1 uncultured Legionellales bacterium | reverse complement strand
GTATCTAGCTGTTGAGGACATTGACCACACCAAAACACGGGTGCGCTCGCCGCAGCTATTTGCCTATGCCTTTGTTGGGGTTGGTGCAAGGCCGTGCGGGACTTAGAAAAGTAGGTTCACCCACAGCAGGAAGTAGCACTCAATCTGCCAAAGAGAAAAAGCTTGATTCATTCCAACAAGAATTAAAATTGCGTTTGGCGAGCATGAAAGCTAGCGAAATAGCCAATCCTCGCGTGGTTCAAACCCCTGAAAAAAAAGCCATTGTGGTTGACGATCCTTGGGGGGTAAGAAGAATTATGGCTCAGCGTCGAGGTGTTATAAAATCACCCGCCGAAGATGATATTTCTATCATCACCAGCCGATGGTCAGCAACTCCGATTACACACAAAGGAAATCTAAGTGGTTTATTGGCGACACCTAGTCCAAGTACAGGAGAAGCCTCTACGTCTTTCGCAGCTCTGTTAGCAACGCCAGGCTCCACTCATCGTAGTGCATCGAGAAGTCGTCCTCGAACGTCGTTAAGCCAACTACTGTTGACGCCATCGGATTCAAATTATGACGCAGAAAAATCTTTTGAGCAATTGTTGCGGTCAGCTAGCCCTAGTCCTATCCATAAACCTAAGCTCTCTAGACGTTTATCTTTTTCTGGTTCAAGTAGCTCTAGTGCTCAGAAGACTGAGGAGTAATGTATACGGGTTTTCTGGAAGAACCCCCAAATCTGCTTAATCTGAGAAGTTTCATTTCATGACTATTTTAGTCTGATGAAAATTGGTTGCGCCCGCGTCGTAAGCGTATATGGTCCCCGACTGTCAAGAGTAAATTGTGTTAAGTGAAGTAAGGTTGCACTCGTATATCCGACATCTGATTAGTGAGAGATCAATGATGCCCCTGGTTGCGCTGATATAGCGGTTATGGTATTTGGATGTTGAAGGGTAACAGCGTTTCTACTTCTTCGAGCGTGGTCATAGCTGGCAGTCTGGTGAAGACTTCACGTAGATAGCGATAAGGCTCTACTTGATGTAACTTACAGGTTTCAATCAATGAGTAGATGATTTCTGCTGCCTGAGCACCTGCTACAGAGTTGCAGAATAAGAAATTCTTTTTACCAATGACAAAAGGCTTGATGGCACGCAGCGAAAATATTGTTGGAATCGTTAAAAGAATTAATCATAAAACAGCAACCCTTGAGACAAATTCTAGTCATCAGTGGCGTGTTGCTTATTCTTTTTTATATAGGATCCATGATGTAGAAAGTACTAGAAAAACATTAAGTAAGGGACAATAATGAGCGAATATCAATACTATGAGTTTTGTAGCATTCATGCGCCAATAGATGAAAATACCAGAAAAGGAATGCATGCATTATCCAGTCGCGCAAGAGTCACTACCCATGGTAGCATCTTATGTTTATAATTATGGTGATTTTCCAGATGACCCCAATAAACTACTCTTGAAATATTTTGATGTATTTTTTTATATCAACAATTGGGGTGACATACAACTCATGTTAAAATATCCATCTCAGGAAATTAACATTGAGGGATTAAATAAATATTGCATCAGTGATTTTATAAATTGTGAAATTCATAATTCATATGTTGTGTTGGATATTAATTTTGGTAACGAAGATGGTTTCGGCTGGGTAGAAGGTGAAGGAATGTTATCTGAACTATTGCCACTATATGATGAGATTCAAACTGGTAACTATCAATTACTACGGTTAATAGCATTTTATACAGGTGGTGAAGATAACTCATATAAAATGAACTCCGGGTTTGCCCTTTCAAATGCACAAGAAGCTTTTTTCAAATACGCTGAAATTGATCATAGTATATTCTATGAATAACGCTTTTGCAGTTAGATCCTATAACTCATGGTGTTTTATTTGTCTCATATTCTGCTAATTTGCTTATTTTCACCCTGCATTTATGGGGGTTCTTCCGTAAAACCCGATATTAGATATGATTTATTGTGAATTGCTTATTTGCATGAGAAACATAGACGAAGGGATAATAGCTAATGGACTTTATCATTCGCCACCTGACAACCAAAACGAAGTAGCCAAACTTTGGTTGAAAAATCATTCCTTAATGTTTGCGGATGATCCAGAAGACAAGATCTGGGATTACCCAGCCAGTTTGAAATTAGTCTTGCCACAATGAGTTAACTTTAAAAACAGGATATTGGCGAATAAAACAATCAATTCGGTCTGCCTAGGACTAAAACATCAGCTATCGGTCACTTTCTTTTTGCTTTAGTCGTATTTGCTTATCTTTTGCAGCCAGAAGAGCTGCTCTTAATCTTTCTTGTAGTATAGCTTGCTCAGGTAATTCTGTTAAATACTGCGCAACGTGAATGCCACTTTTATCAAGTTCCAACAATTCTATGTGCTCCTCATTTTTATCAGCACAAAGAATTAATCCCAAAGGTTTATTTTCGTTGGGTCGCTTTTCATATTTATCAAGCCACTTCAAATACAACTCCATTTGACCCTTGTAAGCAGCATTGAATCGATCGAGTTTGAGCTCAATGGCTATCAATCTTGACAGGCCCCTGTGGTACATTAATAAGTCGATGTAGTAATCTTCATGATCAATCGTAATACGTTTTTGGCGGCCGATAAAACAAAAATCTGTGCCAATTTCCTGTAAAAAATGACACAGTTCGTCTAAAATAGCTTCTTCAAGATCTTTCTCGCTGAAATTCGCGGGTAAATCAAGAACATAAGGATCGCGAAACACCAAACTCTGCGACAGCTCTTTGTCGGACTGTAATTTTTTTAATTCCTGATGAATGACTTGTTCAGGTTTTTTAGAGATAACTGTTCTCTCATAAGTCAGACTACGAATTTTTTTCTGTAATTCCCGTACACTCCAACACTCTAACTGACATATCTCGGTATAAAATTGACGTTTGAGAGGATCGTCCAATGCACACAATTCAATGAAGTGCGACCACGACAGCAACTGTGACAATGAGTTCACTATTTTTTTTTCAGGAAATTGTTTGGCAAAACGCAACATACGGAACAAGGTGCGTTCATTGAACCCGCGGCCATGGTGTTGATGAAGCTGAGACGCTAATTGTTTAACAATTTGTTGACTGTATTCAGCACGCTCATGCTTTAATATTTCTGAATTAATTCGATGACCTATTTGCCAATACAGCAAAACCAGTGAAGTATTAACTTTTTGAGCCACGTGTGCTCTGGCTGTATGAATCAATTGGTTCACTTCATCAAAAAGCTGGTTGTGGTTGAGTGCTTTTCCCATAGATTATTCCAAAAAGTTATTGTAATTCATCAAGTTACAATAGTGACAACAGTGTTGTCACTATTAAAGTAATGTAAAACATTATACGGAGCATCGCTTCATAGTACAACGTCATCAATCATTATTACATGCTCAATCAGCTTTAAATCTAAAGCAAATCTTAAAATTTTGAATAGGGCTATCAGCAATTTATTCTCGTATAAATTAATTTTTCTTGATTAAATACCATGGCTCGATTATTCATATCGGATGTTTGCAGATGTTGATCATGCCTGGCCAATGCGTAGTGATTGGCCTCAAAAAATCTGTCGATAAAAACATGGGCTGTATCAGGATTCAAAACATTGGTGTGATTTGTTCGACTAAGGCAATGCATGTGGCTGTCTTCTGGTAAAAAAGTGAATGAAGTATCGTTGATAATCCATAAATCCTCTTTTAAACCCTTGCGCCAACCAATACAAACAAAGCTTGATAAGCATCTGATGCTGCCTTGGTATGAATAAAAGCCACAGGACGGTGGGTGATGTTTGGTATGGCTTTAAAAGTTGCTGCCCATGACTCTAAGCTTAACTGCCAAGGCTCTAAAAGAGCCACCAATTCCGATTGTACCTGCAATCGCTCTTTGTCTGATGAGTCCTCAAGAGCCCAAGGCTTGACTTGACCTAATCCATCGATTAATACCAATTGCAATACATCGTCGTTGAGAAGTATTTGATACATGGTTTGCAGGTGACGGTCTTCCTGTAACACATCAGGCGAGTACAGGACATAATTCATCAAGTCTTTTAAGTGTAATTTAGACTGTTTGGATAACTCATGTTGGTGCTCGTCGGGCTTGATTTGAAACAGATCATCAGAGTAGGATGATATGAGTGCCAGCGGATTGAAACCCTGACTGACATCAATCACCACGGTGTCTTTGGATAATGCAACACAAGATTCACCGCTTGAGACATATCAAATATTGATGTGCCTTTTCATGTTCTCATGAACCAGAATTTGCCAAGGCACATCACTGGCTGTGACCTGCACTTCCTGGGTGTTAAGATAATAATCTTGTCCCAAATGATGATGGGTAGTTTTGTGAAGGTTTTGAGATTCAAACCACAAAGGCAGTCGTCCAAGCCAGAAGCCTTGTAAAACTTGATGGCTTTTGTGAGATTTTTTGCTCACAGGCTTGAGATAGCGATGTTTCATATCACGCATCAACCAGCGTCGATACATCACATGACGCTGTCGCCATAAGGTGTAAATACTCCAAGCCATCACCAGTATAGGTAAACCTAAAGCCCAGAGAAGCTTGGAGCCTTGAGAGGCAAAACCCACATGCCATAAGTCCGTCCAGCTGCTGGCATGAAGCTGCCAAAAGGCCCACCATGTGGTTAACACTTGCGAGAAGAGCAACATATGGTAGAGCAGGGTGGTCCAAAGCGCCAACAACATCAACGCATCACAACGCCGATGGTTGATCCACCAGCACAAGCCACCCAGAATAAAGGTGGGTAACCACCAGGCAGGCCAACCCATCCATCTGAAAGCAAACTTGAACATTTCAATCATCACCACAGGTAGAAACGATAAGATCAACTCAGCCCAGAGGGAACGAGGCGCTTTCAAGGTATACCAGCCATGGCGCAGCAGGCAAAACAACTTATCTCTCATGACTTCTTCTCCAAAGGGTTAGGACTGGCCTGGCTTCGATACCTTGAATCCTTGTAATAAGTCAAAACAGGCAACAGCATGGGGGCTGAGTTTTTGTTGAACACCAACATGATGTCGCTGCCAAGCTCCATCACTTCATTCGGATCGAGCAGGGGCGCATTGCCTCATAAAAAAAGCGACTTTAGCCAGGTCGTTGCCTCATAATAAAAGCCACCGAAAAGAGTTATCAAAACCAACACAGAGGCAATATAATGAACAAAACCATGAGCATTCAAGCAAAACACGAGATGGTAGAAGCGCTACGGGAATCTTATAAAGTCAGCAAAAAGAAAACCAAACAAGAACTTCTTAACGGCTTGATAGCAGCCACTGGTTTAACACGCAAACATGCTATCAAGTTGCTCAGTTCACATACCAGACATCAACCAAAAAAAACCAGGGGGAGAAAAGCGCGGTATGGCGATGATGTGGTGCAGGCTTTGATTATGTTATGGCAGGTGGGTGGCAAGATTTGCTCTAAAAGGTTGGTACCATTTTTACCCGAGCTGGTGGCATCACTTGAAAGACATGGTCATATGCATCTGCCAGATACAGTCAAACAAGATGTTCTATCGGTCAGCTGTGCTACCTTCGACCGATTGATACAAGCAGAAAGGCATCGGCATTTGTCAGGTCAAACCACCACTCAGCCAGGCTCCTTTTTAAAACAGCACATCAAAGTCCGTACCTTCAATGATTGGCATGAGACACAACCTGGTTTTTTTGAAGCTGATTTGGTTGCTCATTGTGGTACTCGTGCAGAGGGTGTGTTTGTGAATACATTAACGCTCACCGACATTCACACCACTTGGACTGAATGCATTGCTATCATTCGACGAAGTGCTGATGATGTGATTCTGGCACTTGATACAGCAAGACAACTGCTTCCTTTTGATATGCTGGGTTTGGATGTGGATAATGGTTCAGAATTCATCAACTACGATTTGTTAGCGTATTGTGAACAACATAAAATCACATTCACTCGTTCAAGGCCCTATAAGAAAAATGACCAGGCACATGTCGAAGAAAGAAATGGCTCTATTGTCCGAAGTGTTATCGGCTATGAGCGCTATCAAACTGAGCAGGCATGGCAAGCCATGTGTGAGCTCTACGCTGTATTGAGGCTCTACGTTAATTTTTTCCAGCCCTCATTGAAACTATCAAAAAAAATAAGACAAGGCTCACGTACCACCAAGCATTATCAAAAAGCCATGACGCCTTACCAACGAGTGATGGCGGGTGAGCACATGAGCCAGGCACAGAAACAGCTGCTCAGTGAGCAATTTCATCAACTTGACCCATAGGTTCTAAAAAAGGAACTCCAACATCTGAAACAGAAGCTCTTGAGTTGCAGACATGATGACGACTCAACCTTAGAAGCTTTAAATACTGAGCGTCAAGAACCATCAAGCACTGAGCCATCTCAAAAACCCAATAGGTCATGGAAAACACGTCAAGATCCTTTCCGTCTTGTCTACGATGATATTGAACAGGAAATCAACATGAACCCCAATATTCATGGTAAAAAACTGTTACAGCAATTGATGGAAAAATATCCAGGACAATTCTGTCATGGCCATCTCAGAACACTTCAAAGAAGGATTTTAACTATACGAGAACAACAGCAACATCGGAAGCAACAATACCAACAGCTTATGGTTGCTAAGAAAAACATGACAAAGATCACGAAGACAAGTAATATCAATATTTCATGATTTATTTATGTGCAATGACAACTACTTTCGGTGGCTTTTTCAAATGAGGCAATACGAGGGGCCGTGACACATATTGGGTGGATTGATTGCTTTGCTGATTGTGATCGCCTTTTTTCGATTGACTGCGACCGTGGGTGGTGTGATCAAAACTGACGGTGTGATTGCCCAACCATTTTGAGACGTATTGCGCTGTATCGACGTCACGCACGGCGAGAAAGAGCACAAGGCTGCCCGTCATCAAAGTATCCCATTCTTTGCCATAAATAGCTTTAAGCTGGCCTAATGTCTGGGTGACACCGACGATGCTGACACCAAAACCAGCCCCCATACCTATCGCTTGCTTGAGGAAATCCAAGCGACCGAGCTGGGGTAACTCTTCGAGTAAAAAAAGCACATTGTGCTCAGGACATTTTTGTTGACGTTGGATGCTGTTGTAAGCCATCCAGGTGTAGAGCTTGATCAAGCGTTGGTGCGAGATGAGGGTGGCTTGGTCGAAACATAAAAAACAATCCATGTCACCGCGCACAAGCCAAGCGAAATCAAAATTACTTTTTGAGACGTGTTCACGCATTTTCGGCGTATCCAAAAATCTGAGTTGATTGGCTGTGGTGTTGAGCACGGAAGAAAGTTCACGCTTGGCGGTGGCTAATACCCGACAAGCGATGCGACGGGCTTCTGCCAGTTCAGGTTTGTTAGATTGGCTGACTTCATCCAGAATTTTTGTTAATTCTTCTGCTGGCAAACACAAAATGTCATACAGAGCAACAAGGCTTGGTTAGATGTCGCTTTGGCCATGAATCAAATAGATAATCAAAAATTGGATAATACTGTGCGCCGCTTCTCGGAAATATTGATTCTCACCACCAGCGCCTTGGCCATTCAAAGGACAGAGCACATTGGCAATGAAAAGACTGTCTTCTATGAGGTGTTCGGGATGGGCCACCATATAATCCAGAAGATTGATGTGGGTGTTGCCAAGAGACGTCAAGGCAAAGGGATCGATGACATACACTTGTCTGCCTTGCATTTCACGTGCTCGTTTTGTGATGTGGACAAGCTCTGGTTTGGGATCGACAACAAATAAGCTGCCAGGGTGATCAAGTAATAATCCCACGATAAACGATCTACCCTTACCCGCACGACTGGGCGCATCAATAAAAGCGTGCTGAGCTTTTAATTTAAGGACTGGACCTTTTTTCTGTTTTTTGAGTTGTTTACACAAGCTCTGCACGTCATCAGATTCGCATGATGGTATCAAGCCCACAGGAAAACCCAGGGGATCGTTGTTTTTTTTCATCCAGGCCGTGCTGGCAAGCTCTGCTGAGCCATGGATTGGTGGTGTGTTTTTTTTACGTGTGGAATGTTTGAGACGCGTGCTTTGCCAGACATCCCAGGCAACTTTTTTCACTACATACAAAGTGTACGCCCACCCAATGACAAACCCCAAAGCATAACCGCCCCAGGTTTGAAAAAAAGTGTCCTGGATGGCTTGACACCACCATACCCACAGGCCATAAAATCCATAAGATGGACCACCATAAGACAGCAGTGACGCCACCACGTCAGGCAGGGTGTGCCAGCTCCACAACGTCTGCGCCAGCAAAAGCCCGAAAAGCCAGCTTTTATATATGAACCCGCCCTGGTATTGCAAGAACTTCATGATGTTTTAG
>CAYGTQ010000070.1:0-8370 GCA_964352915.1 uncultured Legionellales bacterium | reverse complement strand
TTTTTACCTGCAAAAGAAATATTTTTCTCTGATTTCTTAAAAAGAAACCTGTATATCCCTTTGTAAGCAGTGTTCAAATAATTATCTTCCTTTAGCTGAGGGGGGCCAAAAGGCAATGATGTAGTAAAGTTAAATGTATTGTGTGTAAAGTAACTGAAAATTTTATTAACGCTAAGCGCAGACTTTATAATTCTACAATATTTTTTTGCTTTATTTTTTGGGTACAAAAAAAGAACCATCAAACATCGTAATAATCCTGGGATCCAATTATAAAAAACAGAAAGTAATTTTGAAGTAAAGCTATCTTTGCACGTATAGATTTTTTTTATAGGAACAACCACTGTATGCTTTTTAAAGAATTTTTCGCAATCACTGATTACTTCTCTATTTGAAACTGCCTGCTCTACGCCGCTGACTGCTTGAAAAATCTTATAACCCCTAGAGTCATGTTGAGCATCCCATGCTGCAAAAATAATTGACTTTGACACATAATCCACCGGTACAATGTCAAGTTTTCCCTCAGGATCGCATTTCATCACACGAAGATTGCCTGTAGCGATGCTGGCTATACAACCTGTAAAAGCAGCACGACTATCAACCCAACCTCGCATAGGGAAAAATTGGCTGGCAGCGATGACACTTGGTCTTACTATCGCTAAAGGTACTTGTTCTTTTTGAGCAACCAGCAGATGCTCCGCCAAACATTTTGTAACTGTGTAAGTATTGGGCATGCCAAGCCACTGTAACAGTTGCTTTTCGTGAGTCTTCTCATCAAGCATGATTTGATGCATTTCATAGGGTGACTTAGGCAGATTCACCAACTCTTCGCCATAAGTTTCTTGGTCTTTATCAAAAGGATGAACATAAGCTGTGGATACATGTGTTAATTTCTCAAGCTGAGGACAACCTTTTGCAAAATTCAAAATATTTAAAGCGCTACTGACATTGGCTTTCATCGCTTCTCTAAGTGGTAAATCAAAAGAAATTGAAGCTGCGCAGTTGATTACTAAATTTACGGATTGTTGCAAAACATTGTAGTTTGTTTGTGTTAATGAAAAATTCTCCTCAGTGGTATCCCCACTGAGGACTTTGACATGATCAAATGCATTTAAAGGGATATCTCTCATACACGGAGATTTTACGATATTTTCTTGATATCTTTGCTGAGCTGTGCTCGGTTTTTTTTCACGAATCAACAGAAAAACAGCATTGATATTGAGTTTTACTCTATCTTTTAGAAGCATAGCCAAAACGACTTTACCCAAAAATCCAGTAGCTCCAGTCAATAAAATATTATATTTTTTATCTTGCATAGAAAACAATTCCCCCTGCTTACAACAAAATGGTTTATCTATTGATTTCCTTTGATTGCCAAAAATTTTGCACTCCAAATACATTGGATGGATCAAGTGTGTTTTTTGCAACCTGAATCACATCCAAGGCAGGAGACGACATAATCATAGGCAAAAATTTCTTTCGCAACTTGCCAATACCGTGATGATGTGACAGTGAGCCATGATGCTTTAAAATAGTTTCTCGAGCACTTTCTTCGATGGCGCTAAATATTTCAAGTGGATTATTGACACCTTTATGATAGAAACCAAAATAAAAATATATACACACACCTGTCTTATATAACTGAGTAATCCGGCAGGAAACAAATGGTTTGCCAGGTAACTGATGGGTTTGGTGCATTTTATGTATCATTGCTTTGACCGCTTTACACAATGCTAAAGCATGGTTCCAAGGCACAGAAGTCTCAAAAGACTCAGCCACAATATGGTGTTTAAGCAAGAAATCCCTAATATAGGCTATGCTAAATGTCAGCTCATAGCCACGCTGACCATTTTGCGCGCCCGCTTGCATACCGCCGTAACGCTTCATCAATCGATTGGCTTCGCGTGCCTGGGCTTGAACATCACGAGCATGGCCTTCATAGACAATGGTGGCTGCAACCATCTCATTGGTATTAAATTTTTTGATATTTTCTACATACCAACGCTCAAATTGCGATTTGCGCTTTTGCCATTTGCTCTGGCTGTGCTTTAAAGCCATGCTAAACTGAAATTGTTGGTTATCAACCAATCTTACGCTGGCAGGCACTTGCTCTGATTTCACCAAATCGTATAGAAATCGATAACCTGCTTCAAAGTTTGGGAAAAGTAGTGAACCATATTTTGCCACCTGTGGCAAAGGAGAAATTTTGAGCACCGCTTTGGTAATAATACCCAAATTTCCTTCTGAGCCAATCATTAGATTTTTATAATTAAATCCAATAGATTCTCGTGGACAAGCTTGCATGCGCTTCAACGCTCCATTGACACCTACCACATCAAGCGTAATAGCAATATCTTCAATATTGCCGTAGCGGTTTTTTTTCATACCACTGGCATTGGTAGCAAGCCATCCCCCCAGCGTAGAAAATTCTACGCTATCAGGCTCATGGCCAAGGGTATATCCATGTTGTGCGAGCTGCTCTAAAATATGGCGCCCCACAGCTCCAGCCTCAATGCAGGCCATTTGGTTGACTGTATCAATCCATAAAATGCGATTCATGCGAGACATATCGACCGATACAATCATGCGCTTTTCCTGCTGCAAACAACTCAATGCTTGCGTCACATTGGTGCCACCTCCATACGGTATAAGACATATTTTATGTTCTTGAGCAAACTTAATGATTTGTTGTATTTGCTCTTCTGACATGGGATAAACAATACAGTCTGGCACCCTTGCAATCCTGCCATAGTTCAGTTGATAAATATCTTCCAGAGTATGGCCATGGCCATGGCGAATACGTTGCTCATTGTCGTAAGAAATTTGCTCTTCTGTTAAGAAATTTTTGATTGCTTCAATAAAATCTTGGTTCGTCACTGAGTGCTCTATGCGGTGGAAGCGTTTTGATCCGCGAAGATCTTTGGGATCTATCTCAATCCCAAGCGTAGCTTGAGCCCACGGCAAAAAATTTACCAATGACTTGCCACTCAAGCCATAGCGTGCTCCAGTAACACTGACACAATTATTGTCATCAATGGTAAATTCTGTATCAGCAAAACCCCAAGCATCCAGCTTTTCAGCATCATGTTGGTTGAAGGCTGGTGGCTCAGGGTAAATCATACCCTCTTCTCTATCAGTTACCTTGTTCATTGCTTTCAAACCCCTTATCAGAGTAAACCTCAGTTTTTACTGATTAGCGTAACCTATTACCCTTCAGCTGGAAAGACAGCAGAAACGTAGCCCAACTAGAGTGAGCATACCAAGATTAGTGCCATAAAAACACGCAGCTCAGCGCATTATGCTTTACACTACAGAATGAATGGAAAAACTTAAGGCCTTTCTGTGCAATTTATAATTAAATAGACTTTTTTTATTCAATTGAATCTGGAGCTTAAAACTCTGGGAGCCAAACTACATACCTAAACCTAACACCCAGAAGTAATAGCCCCCAAGCAAGCCATGCGATAAGACCACCCCCACCAGTGTCTTATGCCTATAAAATAAATACCCCCATATTAATCCTGCAATAAATGATATCCCTATCACGCGTGTTGATAGGTATGTATGTGCTGAACCAAAAACCACATTAGAAACAACAATGGCCTGCAAGGTATGGTATTTGCCTGTAAGAAAATGCTGAAGTGTCGCCTGTAATCCCCCTCTGATCATCACTTCCTGAACGGGCGCGATAAAAAGCATATAGACCATCAAAGTTGAAAACCATGTCAACCATGGATTACCGTCGACTACAATCATGTCAAGATTACCAAAAGGATTAAACAAAGAAGCTTCATCGACCTGGGCTGAATAAACCATCCATAAGTATCTGACAACTGTTAACATAACAATAAAAAATAGTGATATCATCATCGACTCATAAATAGCCACCTTAGCGTTGTCTAAAGTTAAGCCAAAACTTTTTAAAGGCAGCCCTGAGCTGTAAAAAACCCAACCCATACCAACCATGAACAGCAACATCAAAGGTGCTGTTACGTAAGTTTCATTAGGCACATAATCCAATAAACGGTGAAGATTACTCGCAAAAATCGCAAAGCCACAAAGCATGGTGGTCAGAACCACAAAAACTTGCCCTAGGCCGTAGCGGATCTCTGACAGCTTTCGTTCGCGCCGAAAAGATTCGGACATACTATGGTTGCTTTGCACTAAATTTTGGACCACCCCTTGTCCAATGCGATGTAAAATACTGTAAAAGCCATGATCATCTGCCACCAGCTGTTGCAATGCATCGTATTCAATCTCTAAGGCCTTGACCTCAGTTAAACAAACCACACTGGCCGTTCTTTGCTGTCGATGATATAAGTTCATATCACCAATATTAAATCCTTCCCCATATTGCCCCAACGACACCACATGTCCTTCATAATGTTTGATAACCTCTATATTACCCTCCAAAATAATCAATAAACTGTGAGCTGTTTCATTTTCATGAACAATGGTATCGCCAGATTTAAACGATACACGATGACTGTGCTGAGCTAAAACCTCCAGCTGGCACTCTTCTAAGTCACTGAATAAACGAATTTTATTTAATTCAATCACGCTAAGATCCTCATGCGTTTACATGCAATTTCTAAAAAACATAGATAATCAAATAGTATTCAAACGAAACATCATGATGTATTAATAAGATTAGAACAAGATTGGCTGATTAGACAAACTCAAAGCCTTTATTTACCTGATCTGTAATTATTTTGCACATTCTTCAAAGATGATGGCAATAAACCTTAATGGTAGGAACAACACTTTTTTAATCAGGTACTCTAGATTCTGAAAAATTGAATTTTCTCAAGTAGTTTATTGAACACCCCTGATATCACACAAAAATGACTGTTAAAAGGTGTATGATGCAAATTATACCGTTGAGATGTGATGATTGATCCCACACTCTGCAACTAACGTGCAACAACCGGTGGAGACTCTAAACGCGCCCAATGATGAATAATATTGGTCATTAATATAAAAAAATTGATTGATAGCATAATGATGCCAATGAGTAAATATCCATTTTTTGGCTTAAAAAATTATAAAATGAACGTGTATAACGACCAGTGATAATACAGCCGCTGTTCCAGTCAACTCTCGAACAGAATGTTTGGTCAGCGCCCTAGGATCGATATGATGCTCACAAAAAGGCTAAAAAAGTCTTGCCAACCAAAAAGTTGTATCTGCTGAACCAGACCTATCACCAAGCCAACAAAACAAACCACTGCCAAAATCATCTATAAAATAACTTAGTATCATCGCTGCAGGTATCAACCAAAAAATATAACCTTCTGCTACCAAAGCACAATTTATCGTCAAGTAAACAATCCACGAGGTTGCTACAAAATTTAACATTAAATAAACATAATCAAGCATATGCAAAATTTTGCTACCTGTGTTGTGAAAGTTCATTTTTTATCCTGTGATATAGCATTATACATGACTAATAGCTTTTTTGGGTCACCCGAAAATGCACTCATAACTTATCGCGATCCGTCTCTTAATTTCTTTATCGTAATTTTTAATGAACGTTAGAAATGAAAAAAAATGCTGATGTGATTGAAAGTGGCAAATTCTAATATACAATGTAAAGCTGTGCTACAAAAATCAGAGCAGACGCATTGCTTTATCTATGAAAGACTCTTTTTCCTATATAAAATAATCTAAATATTATTTATAAGATTTATTCGGGTAAAATCTACTTAGCAGACAACCCTAAAAAATCTGTAAAATTAATTCTTCAATCGAGAATTACAATCTGAGAAATATTGCACAAGTCTTTAGAAAAAACATCAATTTATCATGAAAAATTTTTAAACTTTGAATGCTAATCAAGTCTAGCTAACTCTTCGTGTTGTCGGTAAAATTCATTCTTTTAATTAGCACAGGTAGGAAGCAGTGCATATCATAGACTGGGCAATTGTCGGCGCTTACACGCTGCTAACTATGTTTGTAGGACTTCGCAGCAGCACGCAAGTGACATCTTTGAAAGCATTCGCGCTGGGAGGGTGCCACTATGGAAGCCTAGCTCTCATGGCTACTTTATCCGCCTCTTACATAGGTGGTGGCTATACCTTTGGCCTAAGCGAGAAAGTATTTTCTTATGGCTTAGATTATGTGGTGTGCTTACTTGGCTTTAGTTTACAACAATTTCTTGTTGGATTTTTCATTGCACCTAAAATGGCACGCTTTAAATCTTGCCTCTCAGTAGGAGAAATCATGGGGCATGTCTACGGTTATCCTGGTCGATTACTCACAGGCATGGCTTCACTGCTGGTCTGCTCTGGCATTTTAGGCGCCCAAATCAGCGCTATGGGTTATGTGTGTCAATTATTTTTAGGATTATCACAAGAGTTCGGCATTGGCATTGGCTGTTCCATCGTCATTATATACACCATTATGGGTGGCATGCGTGCCGTTGTAGCAACCGACATACTACAATTTTCTATCCTAATTATTATCATACCTGTGATCGCTATCATAGGTATATACACTATGGGGGCAGTAGAGCCGCTAACACAGCATGCTCAAACCTCAAGCGCTCTACCTAAAACCATGATGATTGGCATATTTTTAAGCCTACTGGTGGGTGAGGCCTTGGTGCCACCTTATGTGCAGCGCTTACTGATGACGCGCAACGTAGCTCAAACTGTGCGCGGCACCATGATGAGTGCTGCCATATCTCTACCTTTTTTTCTTCTGGTAGGTATACTCGGTATGGTGGCATGGCATTTGAACGCGCAACTTGAACCAACCTTAGCATTACCTTATGTGATCAACCATTTGATGCCCACGGGCTTAAAAGGCTTGGCTGTAGCTGCCATTGTTGCCGTAATCATGTCATCAGCAGATTCTTATTTAAACGCAGCTGCGGTAGCTTTGGTGCATGACATCATCAATCCCAGTAAAAAAATACCTCTTAAAGACAAACAAGCCCTGCAGTACTGTCAGTATGCCACTGCTTTAATTGGTGGTATTGGTATAATATTTGCATTATCCACTCAGAGCGTTTTGGACATTCTACTTTACGCCTACATCTTTTGGGCACCTGTTATTCTGATACCTTTTATATTTACTGTCTTTGAAATGCAGGTATCTTTTAAAGCTCTTTTAAGTTGTGCTTTTTTATCTCTAACGACAATTGTCATCACCCAGTCCATGTTCAATCTGCCAGGCTGGGATGGCTGCGTAGCAGGGACATGTTTCAGCATCATAACCATGAGTTTTTGTTATCTTTGGCAGAAAAATTCTTCTACTTAATCCGCCACCATCTAAACTGTATTAGCTGCAGGCAAAGTGCTTTAATATATAGCTATGCGTGGTTAACAAAATTTGTGGTACAATACAATTGGGTATGGGAGAGAATAATGAGTGCTCATTTTAAATATGCGGTGGGTTTTACCGTCAGCATCATTCTATTGTTAATCAGTTTTCCTAACTTAGCAGGAAAAAAAAACAGAGTAGCTCCTTTTTCTGGCGTTATTCCAGGAAATACTTTTACTCCTGCACCTATAAAACCACTTGAATTTTCTATAACGCATCGGAAAGAATTCATACTAAAGATCTATCCTATGTATACCCTTGATGGCAAAAGAGCACTAACTTATGACAATATGCGGGGACAATATATCAGCTATTCTGGCAGTATATTTACACAAGAATACACAAGGAAACTTTTTACACGCACGGTCAAAATTTTTATCCCAACTCAAGGTGATTCTAAAAAATATTATGTGTTGATTAAAACACCTGATAGAAATCTTCCTGACATACATATTGCAGAGCTCAATGTTAATTCAACAATTGTCATTGGTAATTAATCTATCCATAAAAAGTATTAGTTCTCGTAACCATCATTTTTAATTCAATCATACTCCAGGTTTATGTTGACAGCCTCGCACCATTACAATATGGGACTAAACAGCTTAGGGTGCAGCATAGAAAGCTAAAGTTCTTACATCTGTTTTTTTGACAAATTTCAGAGTACCATTGTCATATTATATGAATTTTAATTAACGACTTTTCATCACATGCAATACTCAAAACATCAGTTGAGTTGCTGAGCTCCAATGGTTATATCAAGCATTTCTCTGTAGCTATATCTGGAAGACAAGATGCTAACAAACGATATTGAGAAGAATCAATATGGAGCCAAGAAGCCCCTGCTAGAGCCATAGTAGCATCTGCCAGCCTATAAAATCTGGCAAAAAAAGCCTACTAAGGATATCCTGCGCCTGAGCTGCATCACAGACATGCTATACCCTTATCTGTCATACGTATATCTGTAACACATAAAAAAGCTTTTACATTAGATCTAGGACTTACGCATTGACATAGATTTGTTATACTGCTTGGCTTTGTAACAGCCTA
>CAYGTQ010000069.1:0-8653 GCA_964352915.1 uncultured Legionellales bacterium | reverse complement strand
AAACTAAACCGCGAGTGAGCTTAAAAGCTATGAGAAAACTGGCTGGATGGGATCATGATTGTTTAGATAGTGTATTAATCGCTCAATTTTAATGAGGTGGCCCTGAGTACACAGGTTAGTTTGAACCTCAACGACGCGCAGCCACTACATCAAACTGATGCCAACGGGACAAGCCATCTGAAGCTGTGCTGGTTTTTCTATCAGTTTCATCTAACACCAATAAGTCAAACTCTTTAAAGTAGGTTTTCAGTTCATCTCTACTGACAAAAGTCATGATATGATTAGCAGCTACATTCCATTCATGCTTATTTCCGAAAAAATTAGCTGAAAAAATACTGCCTGAAGGGATTTGTGACAATATATTTTTCAGCGCCTGGGAAAAATACTCTTTTGGAATAAAAGGTAGCGACAAGGTAGCAGAAACTACGTCATAGTTTTTATCCAGTTTGATATTCTGCCAAGATTGCATACGTGTAATTAAATGATTTTTATAAGCATCTTTAACTCGTGAAACCAAAATATCTAAAGCTTCCTGTCGATAATCCACCGCAGTCACATAAGCATTTAATCTTAGATAATACAATGTATCGCGCCCTGTCCCA
The DNA here is from genome assembly GCA_964352915.1 of uncultured Legionellales bacterium. Classification (GTDB taxonomy): domain Bacteria; phylum Pseudomonadota; class Gammaproteobacteria; order PIVX01; family PIVX01; genus CAYGTQ01. The sequence continues at coordinate 8,051 of CAYGTQ010000069.1, read as the reverse complement.
CAACCCAGATCCAACACATTGGATAAAGGTTTTTCAGCATATAATTTCCGCCAATATTTAACCGCTTGCTTAGCCGCAGAACCTGGTACTTTAAATTCTCTTGAATGTTTAAAATATCGCGACCAATCACGTCTACATTGAATCATCACTTGATGAGACTTTTGAGTTTTACACGACAACATCACTTGCACATCTGTGCTGTCTATTTTCTCATTGAGAAAGATACTCAATTGCCTTTTATCAGAGTTTTCTTCAGAAATTTTACATTGTTTATCATTAAAAACAATGCGCTCAATAACCACTTCTTCTGGAAACTGACACTGATAATCTGCACCATTTTTAATACTTAATATCACTTTATGTTGGTCTTTAACATCGATGAATAATCTCATCTCATCAGAAGTTGTAAGCTCAAACTGAGTGCTTTGACGATTGATCATCCAAATACCTACTACTATTACTATGATGAGCGCAGACAAAAGGCATAGTGCCAAAAGCTTGACTTTATCTGATTTAAGCTTTAAGTCCATAATAACTTATCATACTTTAAATGACATCTCTCAGCTACGAAGATTGTAGATCGCTTCAATAACAGCAACAGTGATCGAAATAAAATAAATGTTATCAGGCCACAAAAAAATACCTGGTAATTGATGCAACTCTTCTATGTTGAGCTGATGTTCATAAAAATTAACGAACCCACCCGCCATACCCCACCTGATGATTCTCTCATTTTGCCTAATTGAGATTTCATCATGCTGCAATAAAATAACCTCATGCTCTACATCATGTTGTGATGAGACCATGAGCCTTACAGGCAGCACCATGTCATTGCGAAGCACAACTGTGCTTGCATTAAATGATTTTTTTTTCGAGAAGAGACTACTGTGAGCGTTGATCTTTTGAAGTGAACATGGAACATCTGCTTGCATCCAGGATGCTGATAACAAGGTAATTAAACCTACGCAGCGATGCCATTTTTTCATGCATTTCTCTCAACTAAAATTTACGCATTGATTTGTTGTAGCATGCCCACATAAAAAAAACCACCCCCGCTACCTAACTATGCAATTGATTAATCATGATCGCAGTACAAGATACTGAATTTTTAATAAATTGCCGCTTTTAATGTCAGACTCTGCAAAATGAAATCATGTCGCATTATGCATGAAAAATGACCTATTTAAATCCTATGGCCTGAATTATGATGGTGGAATTATAACCCAGCCCTACTGTTTTATGATTTTGGCTTATGTCGTTTACGCTCATGCTCTTTAAGATATTTTTTACGCAGACGCAAAAACTGTGGAGTGACTTCCACCAACTCATCTTCGGCAATAAAACCAAGGGCTTGCTCTACCGTAAAAATTGTAGGGGGTGATAATACAATGTTCTCATCAGTACCTGATGCGCGAACATTGGTCAATTGTTTTCCTTTGATGACATTGACCACCAAATCATTCTCTCGATTATGCAAACCTATGATCATGCCTTCATACACCTCGGTTTGAGGCCCAATGAACATTTTCCCGCGAGCTTGCAGATTCCATAAAGCAAAGCCTGTAGCCTTACCTGCCTGATTTGCTATCAACACACCATTTTGGCGTGCGGCAGAATTTTGGTTGGATACGGCTTTGTAGCAAGCAAAGCTGTGATAAATAATGCCATTACCTGCTGTCAATGATTGATATTCAGTTTGAAAACCAAATAATGAACGCGTAGGGATTAAGTATTCCAACCTCATTTGATTTTGCAGACGTGAAATATTTTCTACCACGGCTTGGCGCTGGCTTAAAGCGCTCATCACAGCCCCCTGATATCCTTCATCTACTTCCACGATCAATTGCTCATAAGGCTCATGCATCTCATCACCCACAGGCTTTAAAATGACTTCAGGCCTTGATATAGCAAACTCATAACCTTCGCGCCGCATGGTCTCAATCAGAATAGATAAATGAAGCTCGCCACGGCCAGACAATAAAAATTTATCAGGATCGTCGGTTTCACTGACATTCAGTGAAACATTATGCAAAATTTCCTGCTCCAGTCGGTCATAAATTTTTCGGCTGGTTACAAATTTTCCATCTTTTCCTGCAAAAGGCGACTGGTTCACCCTCATCATCACCTGAATGGTAGGTTTATCCACAGATAAGGGGGGCAATGCCTCAACTTGGCTTGGATCACAAAGTGTGTCTGAAATTCTAAGTTTATCCACACCACACAAAGCAATGATGTCCCCCGCTTGTGCTTGCTCTACTGGTATACGCTGTAGACCTTGAAAACCAAGTAATTGTGTGATTTTTCCTGAACGGGTTTTGCCATCATCATCGATAAGCATCACCGAGTCTTTGTTACTGACCTGGCCACGCTGGATACGGCCAATGCCTATGGTACCCAAATAAGATGAGTAATCCAGTGTGCTGATTTGCATTTGAAAAGGGCCTTCAGGTTCAACCTTAGGTGTAGGCACATGCTTAATGATGGCTTTAAACAGCACATCCATATCTTCCGTGCGCACCTCTGGATCGGTGGTGGCATATCCTTCAATCGCTGAAGCATAGACTATAGGAAAATCCAATTGTTCTTCTGTGGCGCCAAGCTTATCAAACAAATCAAACATTTCATTGATAACCCAGTCGCAGCGCGAGCCGTCTCGGTCAATTTTATTGATGACCACCACAGGATTTAAGTTTTTCTCAAAAGCTTTTTTGGTGACAAAGCGGGTCTGTGGCATAGGTCCTTCCACCGCATCAACAATCAAAAGCACCGCATCCACCATGGATAAAATACGTTCGACTTCACCACCAAAATCAGCATGGCCTGGGGTATCGATGAGGTTAATACGATAATCCTGCCATTGGATGCTGGTGTTTTTCGATAAAATTGTGATCCCACGTTCTTTTTCAAGCTCATTAGAATCCAACACACGATCGTAGGCTTTGTTATCACCTAAGGTATTGGTTGCTTGCAGCAATCTATCAACAAGGGTGGTTTTTCCATGATCGACATGCGCGATGATGGCAATATTGCGTAAGTGACTGAGTTTCATAATGTGGGTACTTAAATTTATGATAAAAGATGGATAAGTATAAAGCTTTATGCAGTATAAAGCACGCCCAATCTCATAAGCATAGGTTCTGGCGAAGCTTTCATAATTATCTGACCCATGTTAATCTATGGCATTTACTTGCAGTTACTTAGTGAAATAGGTGCCCAAAGTGTCAAGCATAGATTTCAAGAAATACAGGGGCGCAGAGCTTTCATCATTCGGGTTGTCATGAATTGATGCTGCTAGCCGTAAAACCTTAAATAATTACGTGCATAGGCGTCTGATTTAACTTTAATAGAGTGTTGCAATTACCTAATCTGCACCATAAGAAAAAGGATTATTTTTCGCAAAAAAAGCATGAAAATGCCAATAAAGTACAAAGCTTGTTAATCATCCGTCAAACTTTAATATTCTGGACAATTTAGGCGTTCATCTAGGCATTACCATGCCTAGATGGCAGCATACTTTCGTATGCCTAAACTCTATCATCGTGACAGCAGGCACTCAAACACATTGAACTGAAATGTTTTTCAATCCACACCTCCTCTCATTATACTTTGGGCAATTTATTGCCTGATAAATCCGCTAAAAGGCAACAAACCTTTAAGAATGACATAGCTATCCAATCAATACTGTACTAAAATCCGCTAGACACTCTTCTTAGTTTGTAAGAAAATATAACGGCTGTATTTCTATAAATACTGGCTAAACCAGCGGCAGATGTTGAAACAAGCACAGAATATGTCAACAGCTCGCTTTGCTTGTTTCTCTTAATTTACAGTGCGTTACATACACATCCTAAGATCTCAAACATTAGGTATTAACCCCTAAATTTTTTGATCTGACATAGTTAAATTTCTGTTAAAAAAAGCGAATATGGGTTTCTTTTTACCTCAAAATGTGTATAATTTAGCCTGATCATTTCGACTTTAATAGGAATTACTTATGCATACAACTAAGTTCGCTCTTTTAGCGTTGTGTGGTGTTTTTTTTCGTAATTAATACACAATCGGCCAGCCAAGAAGATATACGCGTACTGGTTGAAGATGTTGATGTTGTCCATAGAGATGTTCATCCGCTACTGACGCCAGGCCAAGGCGCTCGGAGCCGAGAAAATAATTTGTATCTGGCTGATTTCATTGCGACGACTGTTGCTGACTCTGTACGTAATAAACCGGAGGTTCAACAGGGCCTATATGAGCTTTGATCTTGAGCCGTTTTAGTGTAGGGAGACTTAAGCCACGATGTCCTGCCTAAAATTTTGCTGCCTTCTTTCAAATTGATCAGGCGATAAATAGCCTAAAGTAGAATGAAGACGGCGTGGATTGTAAAACATATGAATGTATTTGAATACCTCCGTTTTGGCTTGTTGTCTGGTGGTGTATCGCTGGTTCTAAATAAGCTCAATTTTCAAGGTGTGAAAGAAGCTTTCGACCACCGCGTTGTCATAACAACAACCTTTGGCCGACATACTGCGTTGTAGGTCTGATTGCTTCAGTAAATTCTGAAAGTCGAAAGATGCATATTGCACACCTCTATCGGAATGATGAATCATAGATGGCGTAGGTTTTCGTTGTTGATAGGCCATCATTAAAGCATCACACACCCATTGTCGAGTCATGGTCTTGTCCATAGACCAGCCCACCACTTTACGTGAGTACAAGTCAATCACCACAGCCAGATACAACCAGCCTTGGGATGTGCCTACGTAGCTGATATCAGAAGCCCAGATGGTGTCAGGTTTCTCTACCTTAAAGTTCTGCTTGAGTAGGTATCAGCCACAGGCAATTTATGCTTAGAATAAGTGGTGGCCTTAAAACGCCGCTTACCACAAGCTTTGATACCATGGGCTTGCATCAAACGTATCACTCGCTTACGGCTGATAGATTCACCTTGACGCTTTAAGGCTTGATGAATTCTTGGTGGACCATAGCTACCATAAGCATCTTCATGAATGCTTTTTATTTTATCCACAAATACTTGGTCTCTAAGGATGTGCTCACTTTGTGAACGATGCTTCCAGGCATAATAACCACTCACTGAAACTCTCAATACCTGACAAAGCTCTGCCACAGAATAATTATTCGATAAAGATTCTATCAACGGGTATTTTACTCGCGCTGCGCTGCAAAATACCCCAACGCCTTTTTTATGATATCCCGTTCTCTTTTGAATCGCTCCAATTCTTTTTTAAGTGCGTTAAACGCTTTAGTATCGGCTGGCACTCGACCATGGCCTGGAAATGCATCCTCTGGATTCTGTGTCTGCCTCTCTATGTTTGCTCATTATTTTAACACAGTGGCTTAACTTACTCTCCACTTTTTCGGATCAAGATCAATTTTTTTTGCTTCAAGCGAACAAGGTAAACCTCTTACAAACCTACTGCCTGTAATTAATATTACAGGTGCAGGCAATGTTTTTAACCTTTACTCAGTCATCGTGGCTTTTAAAGATTATCCCATAAGAAAAGAGAAAAAAAATACAGTGGTCTTCACAAGACATCATCGTAAGCAACCAAAGGTACAACCTTGCGTAATAGAAGTTGAGGCTAAAGTAACTCCTCGCAAGCTAGGTTTTAAAAATCACACAAGAGAGAAAGTGCCAGGCCGAGTGAATTTGCTCAGAGGATCGATAACTACAATTATGAACAACAGCAAAGATGCGGCATTGGCTGCTGATGTAGGCAGCAGTTCATCTAAATCTGCTAGAAAAGAAGCAAAAAGAAACCGAAAAAAACTGAAGAAACAACAAGCTAATGATTTAAAATTTGCAGGTACATCAGTTAGCAGGCATGATTGCTGACATGAAATAAGACACATAGATAAAAACTGTATGGGCAATGAAGCAACCTACAGGGGATTGTTTATACATAATTTTTCTAAACGTTTATACCAAATGAATTCGAGAGAGGAAAATCTCACGAGACACCTCTATGATTTCAAGTACGGCATCCAAACAACCCTATGCAGCATTCAATAATATCGCACAAACACCTTTTAAAACTTAGAAAATGACTTTTCACCTACAAAGCGGTTGACACTGTAATGGACATGCTCATGACGTTTTACCGGCGGCATAAAAAGATACTTCAGCACGTAAGGCACTTTCTGATTCGCTTCTGACAGGGTGTAATCAAGCGTGACATGTCCCAAACGACCTACCAACTCTTCTGGGCTGACAAGCGCATGATTGGCAATCACGCCGACGCTTGATAAAAATCGTACCCGAGCAATACGATCATAGGCACTAATGCAATCGTGAATGACAAAAGCATCACCGTCAATGGCTACCTCCAGCGATAAATACCAAGACTGTTCCAGTTGCATTGATTGCTCACTGGTCGCACAAACTACTTTAAAGAGAACAGCTTGAGCTTCTGCTCTTGAGCTCTCTGGCTGATCATACATATCACCAACTCTCCTTGTTATCATCACTCTAGGCTACAGACATACGACCATAGCCAGACAACGGCTGCAACAGACTAATACGTAAATGACGCAAGGTAAAGCATAGCCCGCATATGTGTATGAATTTCAACCTGGAGTGCATATATTTCAACTTACCTAGGTTGAAGTAATCAGCGGCATTAAAGAACGTTGGCACTAAGTTGAAATACCAAGCAGATCCGATGGCTGCTCCACCAACCATGGCGAGCACCGTTGTCTTCCAGCTGGGCAAAAATGAGATCCGAGAAGCAGACGTGGCATTGTGAGCGTTATCGGGAACAACAGCAAGCTCAGGTAAAATGACTCGGCCAGATAAACTGATATCCTGAACCCTGCCTTCCAGGCTTTTCTTTAAATCTCTGAATTCAAGCCGCCCTGTCATAGGTTGCTGCTTAACAGCATGATTGATAATACTTACTTTACTCTCATCGCTGATTTCTAATTGAACATGGTATTTAGCCAGTAAAACATCTAAATACTGTCTGGCAGCGCGTAGCTTTGACCATCACCGTTGGCTGGCTGTTGCAAAGCTTCAGCCAACCAACGCGCTCTTGGTAACCTCTAACACCTTTGACACGATCCCTTGATAATTCTGCTAAATCATAAATGTTAACCTCATGAATAGGCAAACCTAAAAAACCAGCTAATCTATGAACAGCTGTTGTTTTACCGCACCCTGCCGTACCATGCAGATAACAAGTGGTCCCAAGGTTTTGCTCATCAACGTGAGCATCGATCTGGGAGTCCCGGCAGATTTTTAAAACAATCTTCTTAAGATTTATCTGTAGCTCCTCATCAAAATTTTTAAAAAAGGGCGTTTGATCAAACCTTGCAAGACAGACCACCACATCAAATCTTTTATGGTGCCTGGGTAGAGAAAGAGCATTTCTAATGAATTCTATTTTTTTGCTTTTTCAATATCCTCATCTCAATACCGAATGGACGTGGTTTCCAATACTCTTTGCAGATCTTCTTCAAGGTGCTGTTTTGCCAGCGTGTGCTGTTTTTCAAGAACACAAATTTCTTCCTGGTCCCTATTTTTCATAAGGAAGTGGTAATTTTTATTTAGTTTTGACAATTTCTTTCCTAAATCTTTGATTAACTCTTGAGAAGCAGTATCTGTAGGCATCATTTGCTCTAAGGCACCTGATACAGCAGCACCTCCCATAGGATTAAAAAAACCAAGAATACTGCTGACGCTTCCTCTTAACAGCGTTGTGATAGAAGTACCTCCTACCCTTTCTCTTTGAATGCTTCGATACTCGCTGATTTAATGAATATGCCTATTACATCGTTCCTGTAAACAAATGATCGATATCCAGCATGTTGAAACCACCCTTTCAAATTTTGTGGTGTAACTTTAAGAAAAGATTTCTTAATTGATTTTTTAAACTGAAGAAAAAAACGAGCTTTCATTTTTCTATGAAGATGTTTTACTTTAGACCATATTGCTTCGATGGGATTAAGCTCAGGTGAGTGGGGTGGCAGGTAAATCAACTTAGCCCCTGCAGCCTCGATAAGCCTGGCCACGTCACTGACTTTGTGAAAAGATACGT
>CAYGTQ010000068.1:7329-8694 GCA_964352915.1 uncultured Legionellales bacterium | reverse complement strand
TAACACTTTCCAACCTAAACGCATTAATTGGTCGTAGCGATAACGTGGAAAAGTGGCGCGTAACCACAAATACATAAATAAGAAAAAACTGATTTTAAACAAAAACCAAACAACCCCAGGCACCCAGGAAAAAAGCATTTCTAACACAGGGATACCTTGCACAGGTGAATGCCAGCCACCGCAAAACAATAATGCCAACAATGCAGAAATCAAAATCATGTTAGCGTATTCTGCTAAGAAAAATACAGCAAAAGTGACGCCTGAATATTCTACATGAAATCCAGCGACAATTTCTGACTCACCTTCTGCCAAGTCAAAAGGGGCTCGGTTGGTTTCAGCTACACCGGAAATCCAAAAAATCATAAAAAGTGGAAACAAGGGCCACATATACCATTGCCATAAACCGCCTGATTGTGCTTGTACGATGTCATGCAAGTTCATACTACCAGCCGCCATCAAAACACCTACCAATGAAAACCCCATTGCAATTTCATAAGAAATGGTTTGAGCACAAGCACGCAATCCGCCCAAGAGCGCGTATTTTGAATTAGATGCCCAGCCAGCCACTAAGACACCGTAAATACCCATTGAACTCATGGCAAAGACATACAAAACACCAGCATGAATATTGGCTAAAACAAAGGTATCGCTCATAGGGATCACAGCCCATGCCCCGATGGCAGGTGCTATGGACAAAATAGGAGCGACCACAAACAAGTAGCGATTAGATTTTGTTGGTAGAATAATTTCTTTGGTTAAAAGCTTGATGACATCTGCAAAAGGTTGAAACAGCCCATAGGGGCCGACTCGGTTGGGGCCTATGCGTGCTTGCATGTAGCCTATGACTTTACGTTCTGCCAATGATAGATAAGCCACCGATAAAAGCAGTGGGGCCAAAAGCAGCACGGTTTTACCGATTAAAGTTAGCAGCCATATCCAATCTATCATATCAAACATCATGCCACCACCTTAGTCAATGTAACCTGACCTATGGCATCAGCAAGCCCCGAGGTTTCTTTAAAGCCACGAGGAAAAAATACCGTGTCATCCGGCACTGCTGCATGCACGACCACAGGTAAAATCAAAGTATCAGAGCCTTGGATCACATTCACCCGATCATCTGATTTCAATTGATGTGTGTCTGCTAACATTTGGTTTAAGTACAACGCAGGCTTTAAAGCCAAAGGCGTGTGCTGCAAAGGTTGTGCGCGACGCACCAAAGGATCGGTGCGATAAATCGGCCAGCTACTGTGACACCAGATTCCTGATTGCTCGACCCAAGGAGAATCTGCCCATGTTGGATTGCTGCGCTCTGTTTTAAGATATTTTTGCGCTCTGTTTGCGACAGCTTGTACATTCTGATCA
>CAYGTQ010000068.1:0-7319 GCA_964352915.1 uncultured Legionellales bacterium | reverse complement strand
ATCATCAAAATCAGCCAGATGCAGCAAATTACCCAGAACTCTCAATATTTTCCAGGCAGGCTTGACTTCTCCAGGAGGAGGCACTGCAGCAACAAAAGGCTGCCATCGGCCTTCAACATTCACTAAAGTCCCTTCATTCTCAGCAAAAGCAGCGATGGGTAAAATCACATCGGCATATTCACGCATCGCCTCTGTGACAAAAGAGCTCAAAACCACAACCCCTTCAGCCTGGAGCAATGCTTGACTGGCTGTTGCACCATCTTGAGCATCCAATTCCGGTTCAAAGCCGCACAGCACATAGCCTCGTAAATTCTGTTGCCACATCGCGCGTGCGTTCAGACCTTCTTGGGTGGCGTCCTCACCACCTGGCAAACGATGAGGCACACAACCTGCCTGCCAAAGGCCTGCAGCATTACTGCCTTCTGTGAGCCACAAGATTTCAGCTGTAAGCTCTTGTGCCAAAAGAGATGTCAGTGAGCGGATAGACGCAGCTTGCGGATGGTTGTGAGCCAACTCACCTAAAATAATGACTGACCTTTTCGATTCAGACAACATGGAAGCTATGGCTTTAGCCTCTTCGCTTACCTGACATGCTTGTATATGTTTGGGTAAATCTTTTTGTTTCGCGCCACAAACAGACACCAACACTTGGCTTAAGGTATTGAGCAATTTTGCTGGAGACACCGCCATTTGCAAAGCATCAAAACGCAAAGGATGGCGCAGACAATCGATCACGGCAGCTTGCGCTCCATGGCGTACAGCTTTTCGGATCCGGATACTGGCCACAGGCTGTTCCATCTCAATATTTGAACCAATCAACAAAAACGCATCTTTGTCATCCAAATCAGCGTAAGTCATACTGGTGCCTGGAAATTGTGGGAACTGCGCTTGATCAGAAAAATCTGTCATATGTATTCTATGATCAACATGTGGGCTACCAAGGCCTCTTATCAATTGTTGGAACAAGAATCCTTCCTCAAGTGTGCTGTTAGGCGATAACACACCTCCGACTTGAGAAGCACCGTGATTGCCAGCCAAATTGCTCAGGACACCGGCAGCACGTTCAAGTGCTGTCTGCCAGTCCACTTCCTGCCAATAACCTTGCTCTTTGATCAAGGGTTTGAGTGCTCTATCATCACTAGAAAGAGCGGTATAACTGAAGCGATCACGATCTGAAATCCAGGTTTCATTAATTGACTCTTCGTCTTTAGGCACCACACGCATCACCTCACCTCGACGCACATGTAAATAAATGTGTGAACCAATGCAATCATGACAAGCGATAGAAGATTTTTGTTGAAGCTCCCAAGACCTAGCTTTAAAACGAAAAGGTTTAGAGGTCAAAGCGCCTACAGGACACAGATCGATGATGTTGCCTGATATCTCTGAACCCATGCTTTGCTCAATGTAGGTACCAATACGACTATGCTCACCGCGCCCTGTAACGCCCAGCTCTTTGAGGCCTGCCACTTCTTCGCCAAAGCGCACACAACGGGTGCAATGGATACAACGCGTCATATCGGTAGCTACCAATGTACCTAAATCTTCATCTTTCACCACTCGCTTACTTTCACTGTAACGAGAGATGTCCTTACCATAGCCCATAGCTAAATCTTGCAATTCACACTCTCCACCTTGATCGCAAATTGGGCAATCCAACGGATGGTTGATCAGTAAAAATTCCATCACTGCTTTTTGTGAATGCAATGCTTTTTCAGATTCAGTATAAATATTCATGCCATCAGTGACAGGCGTCGCGCAGGCTGGCAGAGTTTTGGGGCTTTTGTCTACCTCCACTAGGCACATACGACAGTTAGCAGCCACAGAAAGTTTTTTATGGTAGCAAAATCTAGGAATGTAAATACCTGCTTCATCGGCTACTTCAATGATCATCTTGCCAGATTTGGTATTTATTTTTTTGTCATTAATTTTGACTTCTATCATGACCTTAACCTTACCTTATGAACCCGATACCATAGAGCATTTGTGCTCTACATAATATACAAACTCATCATAGAATTGCTTCAAGAAACTTTGTACTGGCCAAGCTGTCGCTTCACCAAAAGCACAAATAGTTCTACCTTCGATGTTGTCAGCAATGTCTTTTAAGTTAGCCAAGTCTTTAAGCTCACCCTTTCCATGCACAATGCGTTCTAAAGTACGAACAATCCAGCCACTACCTTCGCGACAAGGTGTGCACTGCCCACAGGACTCTTCCATATAGAATTCAGAAATTCGAAGCAACACCTTAACCATGCAAGTGGTGTCATCCATAATAATCACACCCCCTGAACCAAGCGACGAACCAGCTTTTCTTAAATCATCGTAGTCCATGTTGACCTTCATCATGACATCACCTGGTAATACCGGCATAGATGAGCCGCCTGGTATCACTGCTTTTAATTGACGCCCCGGGTACAAACCACCTGCCATTTCCAATAACTCAGCAAAAGGTATACCTAGAGGCACTTCAAAATTACCAGGCTTGTTAACGTGGCCGCTGACACAAAATATCTTGGTGCCACCATTGTTAGGTTTACCAAGATCTAAAAACCAATCGCCACCTTTTTCTAATATAACTGGCACTGAGGCAAAAGTTTCTGTGTTGTTGATGGTGGTAGGTCGGCCATACAAACCATAATTTGCAGGGAAAGGTGGTTTGAATCGAGGCAGCCCTCGCTTACCTTCCAGAGAGTTCAGCAAAGCTGTCTCCTCTCCACAAATGTAGGCACCTGCACCTAAATGATTATGCAATTCAAAATCAATACCACTACCCTGAATATCTTTACCTAGAAGGTTAGCCGCATATGCTTCTTTCAGTGCCTGCTCCATACGATTAAAAGGCTCTATGAATTCACCCCTCAGGTAGTTATAACCCACCGAAGCATTCATAACGTAACCCGCAATGGCCATCCCTTCTATAAGTTGATGTGGGTTATAACGTAGAATATCACGATCTTTACAAGTGCCAGGTTCACCTTCATCAGAATTACACACCACATATTTCTGGCCTGGCATATCACGATTTAAAAAGCTCCACTTAAGACCTGTTGGGAACCCAGCCCCACCACGACCACGTAAGGCAGATTTTTTCATCTCGTCAAGCAGTATCTCAGGTGATGTCTTTTCTTTAAGTATTTTACGCCATATCTGATAGCCGCCAACACGCTCGTAACTCTCAAACGTCCATGGCTTATCCTGACCCATTGTTCTGTAGCAAACTGCATTTTGTAGCATGATAAACTACCTACTTACCTTAGTTAGTTGTTTTCAATTTATTAATGATGCTATCAACCTTTTCAGGTGTTAAATTTTCATGATAGTCATCGTCTAGCATCATCATAGGTGCGTTAACGCACGCAGCCAAACACTCAACTGATTGTAATGTAAATTGACCATCAGGCGTGGTTTCACCTATACCAATGCCAAGCTTATTGGATATATGGTCCACAATTTTGTCGCAGCCACGCAACATACACGATACATTCGTACATACAGAAATTTTATGCCGCCCCACCGGCTTCAATTCAAACATGGAGTAAAAAGTAGCCACTTCAAAAACTGCCACCACCGGCAAATCCAAATAATTAGCAACAACCTTCACCAGATCTTCACTCAACCAACCGCCATTAGCTTTTTGCACCAAAGTCAAAGCAGGCAACAAAGCCGAACGACTATGCTCTTTAGGGTATTTGTCCACCCAAACTTGTATTTGCTGCTTAAGTTCAGGGCTTAAGCTGGTTATTTTCGACTGTAAAATTTCAGTACTCAAATCAATATGCCTCTATTCATCGATCAACTTCGCCAAACACAATATCCTGGCTTGCTAAAATGCCTACCACATCTGCCAACATATGGCCTTGGCTCATTTCATCCAAAGCTGACAAATGCGCAAACCCCGGCGCACGAATTTTAAGACGGTAAGGTTTGTTCGCACCATCAGATACCATGTAAATACCGAACTCACCTTTAGGCGCTTCTACAGCAGCATAAGTTTCACCTTTAGGTAAGCAGTAGCCTTCTGTAAATAATTTAAAGTGATGAATCAAAGATTCCATATCTCCTTTCATTGTTTCACGATTGGGTGGCTCTATTTTATGATCTTCTATCATCACAGATCCTGGATTCTTGCTGAGCCAATGCACACATTGTCTGATGATATGATTGGATTGGCGCATTTCCTCTATGCGGACCAAATAGCGATCGTAACAATCACCTGTTTTACCCACTGGCACGGCAAAATCCATTTTGTCATAAACAGCATAAGGTTGCTTTTTACGCAAATCCCATGGGACACCAGAACCACGCAACATAGGGCCTGTAAAACCAAGTGCAATCGCACGCTCGGCAGAAACTTGGCCAATATCCACCGTTCTTTGCTTCCAAATACGGTTTTCCGTCAACAGAGTTTCATACTCATCAACGTAGCCTGGAAAGCGTTCAGTAAAATCCCAAATAAAATCAAGCAGGCTGCCTTGCCGGTTGCGGTTTTTGTCGGCAGCATCTTTTTCGTTGGTCCAAGTAGATTCTTTATACTTTGGCATGCTGTTAGGCAAATCACGATAAACACCCCCTGGTCGATAATATGTCGCATGCATCCGTGCGCCAGACACCGCTTCATAGCAATCAAACAAATCCTCACGCTCACGAAAACAATACAGAAAAACAGTCATCGCACCAATATCAAGCGCAGTTGCTGCCAACCACAATAGGTGGTTAAGAATACGGGTTATTTCATCAAACATCACACGAATGTATTGTGCACGTATAGGCGCTTCAATACCCAGTAAATTTTCGATAGAACGTACATAAGCATGTTCATTACACATCATAGACACGTAATCCAAACGGTCCATGTAGCCAATGCTTTGGTTATACGGCTTGGTTTCCACCAGCTTTTCTGTAGCGCGGTGCAATAAACCAATATGCGGCTCTGCTTTCACCACCGTTTCACCGGTCATTTCCATCACAAGCCGTAACACACCATGCGCTGCAGGATGCTGTGGCCCAAAGTTAACTGTATAATTGCGGATATCACCCATACTACTTTTCCACCGCCTCTGTTTTTTTCATTTGATAGCGATTGTCATCTCGAAATACTTTAGGCACTAAGACTCGTGGCTCAATTTCCACAGGTTGATAGATCACGCGGCCCAGTTTTGCGTCATAACGCATCTCCACATGGCCACTGACAGGAAAGTCTTTACGAAATGGATGCCCGATAAAACCATAATCAGTTAAAATACGGCGTAAATCTGGGTGATCTTTGAAGACAATACCATATAAGTCATAAGCTTCTCGCTCAAACCAGTTGGCTACTGGCCAGATCTCACAAACTGAATCAAGCATCGGAGGCTCACCTTCCATCAAGGTTTTCACACGCAATCGTTGATTAAGCTTAACAGATAGTAAATGGTAAACCACACCAAAACGTGGCTGAGATGAGGCCTGTTCGATAGCATCCACACCCCGACCAAATCCTGTGACTGATGTTTCATGGGTTGACCATTCATACTGACCGTAGTGCAAATAATCCACGCCACATACATCTATCAGCATATCAAAATTCAAACCTGGCGTATCACGCAGGGCTTGGGCAACAAGCTTTATATCGCAACTTGGCACCTCGATCTGCCACTGACTTTCATAATTGCCATGAAGCAAACGTTCACCCAAGGTTTTTTCCAAAATAGATTGGATTGCCTTGGTTGGTGTTATATCACTATCTTTGGATGGTGCGTTCATTTTTTATCTTATTTTGTAATTGTAAAATACCGTACAACAAAGCCTCCGCCGTTGGTGGGCAACCCGGAACGTACACATCCACAGGCACAATGCGATCACAACCACGGACTACTGAATAAGAATAATGGTAATAGCCACCACCATTGGCGCAAGAACCCATGGAAATCACCCAGCGCGGCTCCGCCATCTGGTCGTAGACCTTGCGTAATGCTGGTGCCATTTTATTACATAATGTACCGGCAACAATCATCACGTCAGACTGGCGTGGGCTTGGACGAAAAATAATGCCAAAGCGATCGAGATCGTAACGCGCAGCACCCACATGCATCATTTCTACAGCACAACAAGCCAAACCAAAAGTCATTGGCCACATGGCGCCTGTTCTGGCCCAATCAAACAATTGATCAGATGTGGTAGTTAAAAAACCTTGCCGGCGGATTTGCTCTACTCCCACTCCAATGCTCCCTTTTTCCATTCGTAAATAAATCCTATGGTTAATAAAGTTAAAAATATCCCCATAGTCCACAAAGCAAAATCCGGTAACTCCCGAAACATCACAGCCCAAGGAAATAAGAAAGCAGTTTCTAAATCAAAGATAATGAACAAAATTGCTACTAAGTAATAGCGCACACTCACGGGAATACGTGATGACTCAAAAGCATCAAAACCACATTCATAAGGTGAACACTTTTCTGGATCAGGTCGATAGCGACTCAGAAGTGCACCTATCACAATAAGCGCAGTGCCCAAACCTAAGCCAATCAATAAAAACAGCGCCACTGGTATGTAATTTTGTAGCATGAACTCCCCAACTGAACAGGATTACTAGCTATTAGACAAATATAGCAAATCTACTCACTGAAATCTTCTGAACCGATTGAATTTTATTGAAAAGATTCAAAAATGGTTTTTATTGCCCTAATTGGTTCTAAAAAAACCATAATGTATCGTAATTTAAACTTATTCTTCAGGATAGATTGTTTTTTGGTTTGAATGATTGCTTATAGGTTGATCTGTTTTTTATAGGATCACTCATGCCAATGCGAGCCAGCAAGATATAAAAATCTTTTATATTTCTGTAGAGAAGAAATGCATTAAAAATACCACGGACAAATGACCAACGTCTGGGGAAACTGACCATCGCTCAAGAAGTTGACCAACATTTAAAACCGTCTATTGTGTGATTCAAGCATCCACCAAAAACCTGCCGTATTTAAAAGCAAGGCCACCCCTAGGTTGGCACTACCTACGATGTCAGCAATAACCATGCTGAGCGTAGCAAGCCCTAAGGCAGCTTTATCATACCATTTGAGGTTTTTGCAGCATAACTGACAAGTGAGCATATCATCTTGCAATCGATAATAAGACAACCCATCTTCCACAGCTATGGTTTCTTCCACCAGCAATTGCCCTGTTCTCATAACCTGAATCTGATAGGTGTGCCCTACTTCACTCATAAAAGTAAAGCTTATATTTTGTGTAACTCTAGTCGATTCTCTATCTACGACATGATCAACGACCAGCGATTCCCGGCTAACAAAAAAACCCTATAGAATCATAGAGATTCAGGTTAG
>CAYGTQ010000067.1:0-9151 GCA_964352915.1 uncultured Legionellales bacterium | reverse complement strand
TGATGTCTACGAAAAATATAATTTTACTAACCTGGATCTCTATGATTCTATAGGGGTTTTTTTGTTAGCCGGGAATTGCTGTTACTGATCAACCCTTGTTTCTATGAAAAAGAGGCCCCGCGCCTCAGTATCATGTTAAAACCAGGCCATTATCTTTATATAGATGAGCTTGAACAAACGGATATTCACCCCGACCGATTGCTCATGACTGCCTATGCCCGATGCCTCTTGGATGTTTATGATCAATTGATAGATGAATGCCAAGTCTATCGAAATGAACCTGTTGTTTTATCTTTAAAATAAAGCGTGTCATCAGCTACTATTATTTGGCCTGTTAACTACAACAAATCCTGACAAGTCACCACTTGCTCAATCAACGCTCTTGAATAAGCATTGGTTTGTAACCCATGAGAGCTTATCATAACCAGATGAACTTGTTTGTCTGTCTTAGTTTTCTCTATGAATAAACTTATTTTTCTTTTCAGATTTTCTGCGTAACTTTTATCAATCACAAACGGTTTCTCTGTATGCTTTATTTCACACAGCGTAATCATTTGGTCGCTTCTATCTATTAATAAATCAATTTGTGTACCTTTAGTATGATCTGTTTTTGCAACAAAACGCCAAGATGAAATAGATTCAGCAGATTTGATATGAAGAACAGATAAAACATAATCAATATGCTTGTAAATGACGGCTTCGAAAGCATAGCCTGCCCACACATGGTATCGTTGTTTTTGAACTTGATTTAACCAATAGTGAGTAACAAAACTTTTTTTTCTATCTGAACCCAGCAGTGAATATAGAACAAACAAAATTCATCCGTAACTTTATAGTATTCACCTCTTTGCTTTTCCCATGGCAAATATTGCTTTATGAAATGTGTTTGTATGAGTTGTTGTAACCTTGTGGTTAATCGACCGCCACCCTTGGACAGTTTTGATTTCTTTTCAAGCTCAGCGCGGCTCATCCCTAATTTCTTGCTTGCAAGTAGTGTAATGATTTCTATATAGTGTTCAGCTTCGGTAAATAAAGATTGGAAAAGTTTATTGAATTCGCCTTTTAAGGGTGCTTGTTTGTCAAAAACTAACTTCTGTATGTTTTGATGGGCACTTAAACCTCTTTCAACATATTTTAAATAATAAGGCACGCCCCCTAAAGCCATATACAAAATTAACATATGTTGTCGGTTAAGTTTAATCTCTCTATATTGCAGATAAGCTTGAGTCTCTTTTAAAGTAAAAGGTGCCAATTCAATTTCACAAGTACATCGGTTATGCAAACCGCCTCGATGATGGATAACATTCTTTAATAACCAGGAAGCACTGGAACCACATACAATCAATAAAATATTAGACTTTTTTGACCAATGGTGGTTCCAGTAATAATCTAATGTTTGCAGCAGCCCTGAGCGTCTGCTAGCCATCCAAGGGAGTTCATCTAAAAATAAAACCACCTTACCTTTTGTTTTTGAATTTTCAATCAATTGATGCATTAATTTAAAAGCATCATCCCATGTCCCTGCTGTTTGTAGAGGCACACCTGGTGAAAATGTTTCAGACAAAGATTCTGAAAAGTGTACCAATTGTTTTTTCAATGAGCCATCTTGCAATCCTGTAGCACGAAAAAAAACGACTTTTTAGATTTGAAAAATTGCTCAATTAAAAACGTTTTACCAATACGTCTTCGACCATATAAAACAACATATTCTGCTTCTTTCTAGCGAAATACTTTGTTCAATAATTTAATTTCTCGTTCTCTGCCTATCAATCGCTTATTCAATACCGGACACTTATACGATTGTTATAAGTGTCCGGTATTGAATTGGCAAGAATTTTTATATGGCTCAAAATACGTCTATCCATCATGTTTTCTGGCTTATATCGTTGATAAAATAAAATCTATAAGGGTTTAAGCTGCATGTTTGCTCAAATTACATATTGATTAATTACTACTCTCACTAAAACAACCCCTAAAAGTTGTAAAGCTTTCTAGATGATGATCGGTTGGCTGCTCTTTTTATCTAAGGTGGATCCACTTTCTAGGATCATAGACAATTTCGTCCGATTATATTGCAATACCAGGGCCTGTTCATATATAAATCCTCGATTTGAAGTTCCAGTTTTTACAGAAATCAATGATACTTTTTTAGTTTATCTGTAAAAGTAAGGTTACCTATTATTTTGATCTTGTATGATGGAAATTAGCAAGTTATTAAACAAGAGGACAGCTATGATTCAAAGCACCGTTGATATATTTTGATGTCATGTCTTGACAAAACAGTGAAGAGTTTAAAAAATTAGATTCTTGATCAATGGAAATTTATGTGCTGGTTCGAGCCATGTAAGCATTACTGGCTATGATGAAAACACTACCCAAAAGCAAAGTAGCAGAAATGGATTCACCAAAAAACCATATGCCAAGAGGAATCGCCAGCACGAGCCGACTGTATTCAAAGCTTGCTAGAAGTGCTGGTCGCCCAATTCGCATGGCTTGAATGTACAACCATTGTGAACTGGTGGCAATGATACCCATCATGCATAGACACAAATTAGCACGTAAGCTTAAAGGTTGCCAATACATAGAGGCAACGATGCTTGATACCAATAATATGCCAGTGGCTGAATACACCATAATGGTTAGAGCGTCTTCAGTTTTGGTTAATTTTTTTACTGTCAGCATAGCCATAGCTGCAAAAAGATTAGCCCCTAATGCAATGAGCATACCTGTATAATCACCATTGGCTTGCGGATCGGTCATGATAAGAACACCACAGTACCCCAAAAAAAGAGCCAGCCATTGTTTGCCTGTTAAGTAATCTTTCAAAGCAATCATACTTAGTAAAGCTACCATCATAGGGCTTGTAAAACCAATGCTGGTAGCAAAAGATAAGGGCAAGCGAGTGTAAGCTGTATAAGTACAACCAATAGCAAAACAGGCACATAAAATCCGGAACAAATGCCATTTTAACTGTTGGGTATGGTATATTTCAATACCTTTTTTGTAAATCAAAGGCAATAAAATTATAAAACCAAAAAGACAGCGCATAAAAACTATCATCACCACGGGTGCTTCGTGGCTGATGTATTTTGCAATGGACATTGTGATAGTAAAAGATAAGCACCAACCCATCATCCAAAGGATACCTGTTTGATTGAGCTGGCTGATGATATTTATCATAGAGTGATTAATATACAGCACATCAGGTTGTTCAACAAGCCATTTTATATTTGATGGATGCCTATTAGTTTCATGGTGGCTGATATTTGTTAGTTCAATTAAAACAAATTTACATTCATTTCTGTGACAGTGCTTTGCTTTTGAATTCTTTCAGCATTAGTCGCTTATTTCTGAAGGCATCGCCCGCTTTGGCCATGTAACGCAGAATATTCAAGTGTTGTGGTGCTGAAACATGAGCATTAGGGTTGTTATAGAATGCTTCTGGATGCCATTGCACGCCCAGGATAGGCGCACCAAAGTTTGAACCAAATGCTTCTGCACCATCTACTGGTTGCATAATACCCCCTGTCCTTTTACTTACACTATAAGCATAGTTATTTGTGGTATAAGCCATAATACTGACCACAGAATGTTTCGATTGAGACAGCGCTGGAGCTTTGATGGCTTGCCAGTGTACACTATTCGCCGGAACTACAGCAGAGCCGTTATTTTTGGACATCCCCATAGCATCCAGTAGAAGATTTCTGTTGGGTATATTGATGTCATGAATTAATGTGTTGTAGCCAACACCAGCTCCGTTGGCTCGCAGGCTGGGCATGCGTGAAGCCGTGTGATCAGCAGACGGCGTCAATTCATGAGATTGTGTCACATAAACTTTATTTCCCTTTTGTCTCGGCGAGCTTTCACCCATTACTTGCCATAAACGCCAACTGCCCGCGCATATAGCTAAGATAGGTCTGCCTTCACGCCGCGCTCTTCTTATGAGTTTCTTTTCAAAAGCTTCACGACATCGATGATGCTGCGATAGGTTAGCTTGAGTCTGCCTTGCATAACCTGGAATCAAGAGCAAACCTGTGTCCATGCTATTTAAATGATGCTGACATACCCTGTCATCATGCAAAGCAAAGGGCTGCTGGGCTGCATAACTTATCAATGCATCTGTAGGTGTATCAGGATGATGGGCGACTGATGTGGGGTGGCCTGTGATTTGATGCGCCAAATATTGGTCATAAAAAGCACCTTTGGCTTGTTCAGCGCTGTGTCTTGTAGCCTCTAAGCGATATGAAACAGCAATGCGACTAGGCGCATCTGTCGTATCGGCAACATCATCTCTTTGATTTTTTATCTGAAACAGAGTTTGATTTTTGGGTATGTATTCTAGCGAATAGGTATCCTGGCTTGTTCCCTTTAAAACAAAGCTACCTTTTTTTAACAATGTTCGCACATGAAAAGTATGCAGATTGCTGACTCTGGGTAATTTAATGACTGTGCCATCTTGTAACTTAACAATAGAGAGCTCCTCATTGATGCCAATTAAAACCAACTCACTTCTGATGGCAGCATTCATGATGACTTTATCCAATGGAAGTTTTGTGACATGTATCAAAGGCTTTCGCTTGACACGTTGAACAACTTTAACTTTCTTTTTAGCCTTAGGCTTTTTAACTATGGTTGGTGGATAAGGTTTATCAACACGACAAATAAGGTGCAACCAGTTGCGTTTTTTTGAACAAGTATTTTTAAATTTAAACCATACACCTCGACTACGCGTGATTTTTTTTACTTTGACGTGTATCCGCCATACTTTATTTTGTGCTATCCATGTAAAATCACTTAGGGCGCCATCAGAGCCATTGTCGAAATCAGCTTCAATATCCATGGGCTTAAATTTGGTAGTCATCTCACAGGTATAATCATTGGGTTGTAAGTGAGTTAGCCTCAATATGTTCTCATCATCTGCGCTTAGAGGCTCTGATGTGATATCAATGCTGCGCTGAAAATTAAAAGCCTGAATAATTTCAGCTGTAGCATGGGTGGATACCATAAGCAGAAAGGTGGCGCATAGTGTGATGGTGTGGTTTTTAAATCTCATGGTTGACTCGCTATTGACTTGATAATCATCATCTTAGAGAGTTTTTAGATTAAAAACATCATGGTTCTTTACTTAATCCATCGCCTTAAGAAACGATAATTGTTGTTGGTTTGTATCAGAAAAGTGCACACCCAGGCCCAACAATCTCACAGGATTGGCTTGTGATAGGTAACCTTGTTCAAACAGTTGCAAAAAAACAGACAGCTCTGCTTGATGGCTTACCTGAGCGCGTGTGATTTGTTGAAAATCATTGAATTTTATTTTAATGAATTGATTTTTTATAACCCTATCTGAGTGGCGATGAAGCCTTTCTTGCAATTCATTAAAAATCTTGGGCAAAGCATTCAGGCAATCTTGTTGAGTCTTCAAATCATTGCTGAAAGTATGTTCCACACTTAAAGCTTTGCGAACTCGATGGGCGATGACGCTTTGCTCATCAATACCACGAGCCAGTTGGTGCAGTCTTAAACCGAACTTTCCAAAATGTTTGATCAAAGAGGATTCAGGGCATGCTTGTAACTGACCGCATTGATGGATGCGTAGTTGCTGTAATTTTTGCTCAGTCACTTGACCAACGCCTGGCAGCGCACCTATAGGCAGAGCATACATAAAATTCTTCACTTCATCTGGTGCAATGGTGAATTGACCGTTGGGTTTATCCAAACGGCTGGCAACCTTAGCTAAAAACTTATTAACAGAAATACCAGCTGAAGCTGTCAAGTGGAGTTTCTTTTCAATATCATCACGAATATGCTGAGCTATCCACGTAGCGCTGTTGTGATGCTTATTGCAAGTTGTGACATCGAGGTAAGCCTCGTCCAGAGATAAAGGTTCAATGATGTCTGTGTATTCTTTAAAGATGTTATGGATTTCTTTCGAGCAATCACGATATTTTTGCATATGGACGGGTGTGACTTGTAAATCAGGACATAATTTCACAGCCTTAGATACAGGCATAGCAGAATGCACGCCATATTTACGTGCTTCATAGTTGGCAGCGCAAACCACACCTCGTTCAAAGGCCGAGCCTCCTACAGCAACAGGCTGGCCTTTCAGCTTGGGTTCATCACGCACCTCGACTGCAGCATAAAAACAATCCATATCAACATGAATGATTTTTCTCACTTTGCTCACCTCTCTCTATGCTCTATTAAAATCATGAGGCTTCCAATCCCTTCAGCCTTGTCTTCAATTTGGTCAGGCGTAGTTGGCTTTGCTGATTATTCAAAGCGATGCCCACAGCTTTTTTCTGGGCCAGAAGCACCACGAGTTTCCTGCCACGGGTGACGCCTGTATAAAGAAGATTTCTTGCAAGCAGTGTGTAGTGTTGTGTTGAAAGAGCCAAAACCAAAATAGGAAATTCAGAGCCCTGGGATTTATGGATGCTGATGGCATAAGCCAGACTCACTTCATCAAGCTCAGAGGCATCGTAAGATACAACTCGGTTATCAAATGCCAGGGTGAGTGTGTTCTCTACGGCGTCAATTTGGCGGATGAAGCCGATATCACCATTGAACACTTCTTTGTCATAATTATTCACCAATTGAATCACCTTATCTCCTACACCAAAGGTCGTACCAAAGCGGGTGATGGTCTCTCCTGGATGCTGGTTCAGCTTTTTCTGCAATGCAATGTTCAAAGAGCGGCACCCCAGAGAACCACGATTCATAGGGCTTAATACCTGAATGTCATGCACGGGATGGCAATTCATATGTTGAGGTAATCTATGCGCCACCAAATCAATTAACGTATCCTGCATCGATTCGACATCATCCTGGTAGAGGGTATAAAAATCACTATCGCCTTGGTTGCCCAGAGGCATCAAGCCTTGATTGATGCGATGAGCGTTTTGGATAATAGCCGAGCCTTGGGCTTGCCGGTAAACTTCGGTGAGCCTCACCACCGATAAGGCCTCTGACTCAATACAATCGGCCAGAACCCGCCCACTGCCCACTGAAGGTAATTGGTCGATATCACCCACTAAAATAAGTGCTGCGTGGCCAGGCAATGCTTTAAGCAGATGATGGCACAGCACCACATCAATCATCGAGGCTTCATCCACAATGAGCACATCCAAAGGTAAGGGTTTGTGCTCGTTGTGGGTGAAGGTGCGCTTTTGAGGGTCAAAAGCGAGCAGACGATGAATGGTTTTGGCGTGAAGCCCCGTGGTTTCACTCAACCTTTTGGCGGCTCGCCCTGTGGGCGCAGCAAGATAAATGCTCAGGCGCTTGGCAGCCAGCATCTTAATCAGACTGTTGACCAGCGTGGTTTTGCCCACCCCAGGGCCGCCGGTGATGATGTTGACTTTATGCTGAAAAATTTGCTCCAGGGCTTGCCGTTGTGAGACTGACAGCTGCAAGCTTGTGATTTTCTCTACCCATGGTATGGCTTTGTCAGTATCAATCTCACCCCAGGGAGGTTCATCCTGATTGAGAAGCATCAGACGTTTGGCCACAGCAACCTCTGCCTCATACAGACTGGCTGGAAAAAGGCATGGTTCACTGTCTATACAGTCTGCCTTGATAAACCTGTCATCAATTTGCTGGTTCACAGCATTTTCAATGACGGGTTGTACAATGTCCAGCAATTTTATGCTGGTTTCCACCAGCTCTGCATGAGGCACAGCACAATGACCACGCTCACAAAGTTCATGCAACACATGGCTGACCCCAGCTTGAGCTCTCAGCGGTGAATCACGAGCCACGCCCAGTTTTTCTGCCAACCCATCGGCTGTTTTAAAGCCAATACCCCAGATATCCAAAGCCAGGCGATAAGGATTGCTTTGCACGGTTTCTATGGCGCCATCACCATAGGTCTTGTAAATTCGAGCAGCTCTGGCACCACCCACGCCATAAGACTGTAACCACACCATGATTTTTCTGACAGCTTGTGTTTCTGTCCAATGGCTGACAATCAAGTTTCGGCGTTTCTCACCAATACCTTCCAATTCCAGAAGTCGCTCTGGTGATTGCTCAATCACGTCAAACACCTCTTCACCAAAAGCACGAATCAATTGTTTGGCAAAATGAGGCCCCACACCTTTGACTTGACCTGATGCCAAGTATTTCTCAATACCTTGCAGGCTTGTAGGCATCACGGTGTGTAATTGATGTGCTTTGAGTTGAAGACCGTATTGTTTGTCATTAACCCAAGTGCCCTGGCATTCAATGGCTTCACCTGGCGCTACGGTGGCAAGACTACCCACCACCGTCACCAATTCACGATGACCGCGCGCTTTCACCCTCAGCACACAAAACCCACTGTCGCTATGAAAGGTGACGCGCTCTACCGTACCTTGCAGGTGTTGTTCTGGTTGTGTGTCCATTTAAATGTTCATCCCCTGTTTTATGCCTTGAGATACTGACAATTTTTTGGCAATGGCTTGTTTGAGTTCATTTTGACTGTTGTAGCCTTTGGTATCAATCATTTACAATGCATCTTGTTGATTCACAAAGTCTTGATGGTAAACTGATAGGATATGGGCTTTATGATCGCGCGCCATAATCTGTTCATAAATCTTATCATTGTATGCCTCTGGGCTTATGGCTTGAATTTCTTTATGCAGCGACTGGTAATCTTTGAGCAAAATTTCTGGATTAGAAGTATCCACACCAGAGGCATGATCAACACGAGTTTGTAATTTTTTACCTGAATTCTGATAAAGATCAGGCTCGCCTTGAATGAATTGTGCTAAGTATTTTTTAACATATTTTAATTCTGCATTCAATGATTGAAGCTTATCAAGCAGATGAAAAGATTGCAGCCAATCTGATTTCTCTTGGCTCAATTGCTGTTTGAGTGTTTTTTCAAGCGCGGTATACTTTAATTGCTGATGATGGGTTTGTAATTCATTCATTATTTTCTGACATTCTGATGATTGGATAAGACCTAAGTCTTGTTGTGCTTTAAGAAACATGGTTGAAGGTTCTAAATAACGTGAGTTCGGGCTAAGGAAAAGTTTAACGTATTGAAAAATAGGCTCTTTTATGATCTGATCGGGTTGCAAAACCAAATAATCAGAAAAAAGAGCTATTCATGGAGAGATTAATAGAAACTTTTTGCGTTGTCGATGATTTTTGTCAATCATTCATGCCGGAA